>NZ_JABWEF010000020.1:0-124161 GCF_013369445.1 Duganella sp. BJB1802
GGGGGCCGGCGGCCAGGGGTCAGCGCATAGCCGAGCAGCGCCGCGCGGGCCTGGCCCAGCGCGGCCACGCTGCGCGCGCTCCGGCGGGCGTCGAACTGGCCGTCGCCGAGCGCGCGCAACGCCACCGTCGCCATGCTCACGCTCAGCAGCAACAGCAGCAACAGCAGGGCGGCGCCGCGCTGGCGGCGGCGGGGGCGGGTGGCAGGCGGCATCGGGGCCCGGGAAGTCTGACGATGGCCGATCTTAACCGATCGCCCCGGCCTTGACCAGCGCCGGCCGGCGATGGAAAAATGGCCGCGCGGCGGTGCTTGTCGGTACAATACGGCTTCTTTCAATTTTCCGCCTCGTGCCGCTGGCGCGCACGGCGCGGCGCACACGGTTTATCTCCTATGGCTGTCATCTCTCTTTCTTCGGCGCAACTTGCGTTCGGACACGTCGCGTTGCTCGATCACGCGGAATTTTCACTGGAAACCGGCGAGCGGGTCGGCCTGATCGGCCGCAACGGCACCGGCAAGTCCTCGCTGCTGAAGGTCATCTCGGGCCGGTTCAAGCTCGACGACGGCTTGCTGGTGATGCAGCAAAACCTCAAGATCGCCTATGTCGAGCAGGAGCCGACGTTCGATCCGGCCGCCTCGGTGTTTGACGTGGTCGCCGCCGGCATGGGCGGGCAGCAGGCCATGCTGGCCGAATACGAGGCCCTGACCGGGCGGTTCGGCCAGGGCGACGACGAGGCGCTGATGGACCGCATGCACGAACTGCAGGTGCAGCTGGACGCGGCCGACGGCTGGGGCCTGGCCAACAAGGTGGACACCACGCTGCAAAAGCTGAACCTGGCCGGGGCGTCGCTGATGGGAACGCTGTCGGGCGGCATGCAGAAGCGCGTGGCGCTGGCCGTGGCGCTGGTCTCGGCGCCGGACGTGCTGCTGCTCGACGAGCCGACCAACCACCTGGACTTCACTTCCATCATGTGGCTGGAGGGCCTGCTGCGCGATTTCAAGGGCTCGGTGCTGTTCATCACCCACGACCGCAGCTTCCTGGACCATGTCGCCACCCGCATCATCGAGCTCGACCGCGGCCGCCTGCTGTCCTATCCGGGCAACTTCAGCGCCTATCAGACCCGCAAGAGCGAACAGCTGGAGATCGAGGAGGTGGAGGCGGCCAAGTTCGACAAGTTCCTGGCCCAGGAGGAGGTCTGGATACGCAAGGGCGTCAAGGCGCGCCGGGTGCGCGACGAGGGCCGGGTGCGCCGGCTGGAGGCGCTGCGCCTGCAGCGCGCCGCGCGCCGCGACCAGCAGGGCCAGGTGCGGCTGGAGGTGAGCGCCGGCGAACGCTCCGGCAAGATCGTCGCCGACCTGGAAAACGTCAGCAAGCGCTTCGGCGACAAGGTGATCGTCAGCGACTTCAGCGGCACCATCCTGCGCGGCGACAAGGTCGGCCTGATCGGCGCCAACGGCGCCGGCAAGACCCCCCTGCTCAAGATGATACTCGGCGAGCTGGCGCCCGACGGCGGCAGCGCCCGCCTGGGCACCAAGCTGCAGGTGGCGTACTTCGACCAGATGCGGGCCCAGCTCAACGAGGAGGCCAACCTGATGGAGACCATCGCCCCGGGCAGCGACTGGGTCGAGATCAACGGCGCCCGCAAGCACGTGATGAGCTACCTGAACGATTTCCTGTTCGCGCCGGAACGGGCCCGCTCGCCGGTCAAGTCGCTGTCCGGCGGCGAACGCAACCGCCTGCTGCTGGCGCGCCTGTTCGCCAAGCCGGCCAACTGCCTGGTGCTGGACGAGCCGACCAACGACCTGGACATCGACACGCTGGAGCTGCTGGAGGAGTTGTTGGAGGACTACACCGGCACCGTGTTTCTCGTCAGCCACGACCGCACCTTCCTCGACAACGTGGTGACCCAGGTGGTGGTGGCCGAGGGGCAGGGCCGGTGGCGCGAATACGTCGGCGGCTACAGCGACTGGGAGCGGGTCCGGGCCAGCGCCGGCGCCGCGGCGCCGGCCCAGGCGCCCGCGAAGAGCGCGGCCGCGGCGCCGGCGCCCGCGCCCAGGGCAAGCAAGCTGCGAGGAGCAGCGCGAACTGGAGGAGCTGCCGGCGCTCATCGCCGCGCTGGAGGACGAGCAATCGACGCTGGCGTCGCGCACCGCACCGGATGTTACAGGCAGAATCCGGCCGAAGCCAAGCGCATGACGGCCCGCGTCGAGGCGATCGAGGCGAGCTGCTGGCGGCGCTGGAAAAATGGGGAGCAGACCGAGGCGCGCGCCAAAGGCTGAGCCGGCGCGCCCTCCGCACGGAAGACTGGCATGGGACTGAAACGATCGCCGCCCGCCGCGCCTTGCCAGCGCAGAGAACCGGTGTTTAGCCGCGCCGCGCTCTCGCCGCGATGCTGCCGTTCTGACCTTATATGGTGTTCATCGCCGTGGCCGACCTGCTGGCGCGGGCGGACGCCTTGAGCAGCTGCGCTGGCTGTACCCGCTCAAGATCGGCCTGGTGGCGCTGCTGCTGCTGCGCTACTGGCCCGGTACCAGGAGCTGCGGCCCCCGCGGCTGGGGCCGGCGGCTTGCGGCCGCGCTGGCGGCCGCCGCCGGCGTGCTGGTGTTCGTGCTGTGGTCCGGCCTGGACGCCGGCTGGATGGTGGTGGGCCGAAGCCGACCGGCTACGACCCGCGCGCGGCGCCGGCGCGCTGACGTGGCCGCTGATGCTGGTGCGGCTGGCCGGCGCCGCGCTGGTGGTGCCGGTGATGGAAGAGTTGTTCTGGCGTTCTATCTGATGCGCTGGCTGACCGCCGAGGACTTCGCGGCGTGGCGCCGGCAGCTAAGGTTTCGTGGTTTTATTGTCACCGTGATATTATTTGGTGTTGAGCTGCAATCAGTGGCTCGCCGGCATGGTGGCCGGCGCGGTGGCCACGGCCTGCTGTACATGCGCACCGGCAAGCTGTGGGTGGCCATCGCGGCGCACGCGGTGACCAACGGCGTGCTGGGGGTGTGGATTATCCGCACCTGCCGGGAGCTGGGCGCTTACTGGTAATATTGTATTTTTCCTCAGCTGTTTTTTTAACAATTCTAGAAGACAAATATCACATGTTGAGTTCCTCGCATCCCGACCTGAGCCCATTAGCATGTTACGCCGCCCGCGCCTGTACCAGTGTTGACCTGGGCGGCGCGGCTGGCGCTAGCCGCGTGCGCGCCTGACCGCTGGCGGCGCCCGCGCCGCACCAGCGACGACGGCCTGCACCCCTACGCCGGGCTGCTGTACTCCTACGACGATAATCTGTTCCCGCCTGCCCGACAGCCCGGCTACGACGCGCCCGCGCCGACACCTCGCGCCAGCTGGTAGCCGGGCTGTCCCTTCAACCAGGCCTACGGGCGCGAGGTGCTCACCGCCCAGGCCAAGGTCGAAAACCAGGTGACGTTCAGCCACTTCCACCGCTCGACTACAGCAGCAAGGACCTATAAGCCGACCTGGCCTGGCATCTGGCAACCGCCTCGGCGGCAACCTGGGCGGCGCGCCACCTCGAGTGCTGGCGCCCTACACCGACGTGGTCACCAGAACGTCTGCGCGCAGAAACGCGCCTACGCGCAAGGCAACTAGACTCATCCGAGCTGGGTGGCGCCGGCTACAGCCGCAACCGCTACGTCTATGACCTGAGCAGCCAGGCCTACAACGCGACCGCACCGACAACCAGTTCGGACCGGCGTCGACTACCTGGCCTCGTCCGGCAGCACCATCGGCCTGCAGGCGCGCTCGCTGCGCAGCAGCATGACGTGCCGCGCCTGCTCAGGCCGTCAGCTGATCGACAACGACTCGCGCCAGCGCGAACTCAAGCTCAGGTGGGCTGGCGCGTGACCCCGGTGACCGAGCTGCAGTTCCTCGGCGGCTGGGCGCACCGCACGCACGCCTACCTGACCAGCGCGATTCGAGCGGCATAACGCCACCTGTCGGGCAACGCACGCTGCTGGGCGGCGCGGTGCGCCAACGCGTCGCTGTGGCGCAGAATTCGCGCCGGTCGAGGGCGGCCTCGTCAGCTGCAGCCTGAACACCGGCGTCAGCGCCGGCGCCAGCTGGCTGCTGACGCCAAGCTGCAGCTCGACGCCCAGACCCGCCACAGCGCGCCAAGGGCCTGCTGGCCGACAGCGCCGGCTTCGACCTGTCCGACCGCTCGCACTACAACTCGCTGGGAGGCTGAGCTACACCCCGTGGCGCCAGGTGCAGCTGACCGCGTCGCTGTTCCGCGGAGAGTCGGCGCGGCGGCGTCGCCGGCTATCAACAACGGCAACTATCGTGCGGGGTGAGCCTGAACCTGAATGCTAATAATACTGACCGCCGCCATGACATTGAATGACATCCCCCTCATTTCGTTTTCCAGCGGGTGCTCGATCCGCTGATCATCATGGGCGCGCTGTACCTGGTGTGCATGGCGCGAAGGGCGCCGTTCACCGGCTATCTGCTGGTGCTGATGATGCTGGCCTTCTTCATCGTCGGCGGTGTACCAGCACGTCGGCCTACCGCACCTGGCACAGCGGGCGCATGCTGGCCTACGCGCGACACCGTGGTGGGCTGGCTGATCACGGTCGGCGTGCTGCTGCTGATCGGCGCCGCCAGCCTGAACCACCGGGTCGACCACGACGTGGTGCTGGCCTGGTTCATTGGCCACGCCGCTGATCCTGCTGCTCAGCCATCTGGCCTTAGGCGCGACGTCGCTGGGGCGCAACAGCGGCAACGGGTCGCGCTCGGTGGTGATCATCGGCGTCAACGAGGTCGGCCTGAAGTTCGCCGGCGTCTGCAGCGCCACGAACCTGTTCATGCAGGTGGTGGGCTTTTCGACGACCGCGTGGAGGACCGCTTCCCGTCCGGCGCGCGCGAGCCAGATGCTGGGCCGGATGAGGCGACATCGCCGCCTATGTGCGGGCCAACAACACCAAGATGGTCTTCATCAGCCAGCCGATCTCGGCGCAGCCGCGTGCACAAGCTGCTCGACGAACTGCAGGACACCACCGCCTCGGTGTATTTCCTGCCGGATATTTATGTGTTCGACCTGATGCAGGCGCGCTTCGACAACGTCGGCGGCATGCACCGGTGATCGCCATCTGCGAGTCGCCGTTCACCGGCACGTCAACAGCGTGATCAAGCGGGTCAGCATTTTATCGTGCTCGGTGGCCTGATCCAGATCCTGCTGCTGCCGGTGATGCTGGTGATCGCTGGCCGTCAAGCTCAGCTCGCCCGGGCCGGGGAGTGATCTTCCGCCAGCGCCGCACGGCCTGTACGGCGGAGATCATCGTCTACAAGTTCCGCTCGATGACCGTGACCGACGACGGCCCAAACCGTGGTGCGAGCCACTAGAACGACCGGCGGGTGACCCGGGTAAGGCGCCTTCACCGCCGCAGCTCGGCCGGCGAGTTGCCGCAGTTTATCAACGTGCTGCAGGGCCGCATGAGCGTCGTCGGGCCGCGGCCGCCGTTATTCAACAACGAGCAGTACGCAAGCTGATCAAGGGGCTATGCTGCCTGGTCAAGCCCGGCATCACCGGCTGGGCCCCAGGTCAACGGCCTGCGCGGCGAGACCGAGACGCTCGACAAGATGGAGGCGCGGGTGCGCCTTCGACCTCGACTACCTGCTGAAACGCAGGTAGCTGTGGCTGGACCTGTGGATCATCCTCAAGACGGTGCAGGTGGTGCTCAAGCGCGAAAACGCCCACTAGCCGGCGGTTTTTAAGCGCACGTTAAGTGACACTTTTACCAACGGCAGGGGGCGTGCTGTAGCATAGTGGGCACTGCGCGCGGCAATTTATAAGATTGACAGAGCCCGCCGGGCGTGCGCCACTTTCGTCGCTGATGTTGTGGGTTTGTTAGCCTATTGTGTTTTTTTTATTGTTGGCGGCGCCCCCCCACGGCCGGCCGCGACAGGCGGGCGCCACCAGGACAACCGAGGATATCAATTTGAATCAGATCAACAAAGCAGGCTTTTCCCTGACGGCGGCGCGCCGCCCTGTGCTGGTGCTGGCGCTGGTGGCGGCCGGTCTGGCCGGCTGCGGCGGCAAGGAGTCCAAGCCGGGCCAGGCGCTGGCCAGCGTCAACGGCGAGGAGGTGACGGTGCTGCAGCTGAACGAGGAGCTGCAGCGCGCCAACGTTCCGCAGGCCCAGCAGGCCGCCGCCGGCAAGCAGCTGCTGGAGTCGCTGATCGACCGCCAGCTGGTGCTCAACCAGGCGCTGCAGGACAAGGTGGAGCGCGATCCCAAGGTGGTGCAGGCGATCGAGCGCGCCAAGGCGCTGATCATCGCCCAGGCCTATATGCAGAAGAAGATCGGCGCCCCGGCCAAGCCGGCCAAGGCCGAGGTCGAGCAGTATTTCAGCCAGCATCCCGAGTTCTTCAGCAACCGCAAGCAGTTCGAGCTGCGCCAGCTGGTGCTGGCCAGCAAGGAGCTGGACCCGCAGCTCAAGGCCGCCATCGACGGCGCCAAGACGCTCGACGAGGCGGCCGCGTGGATGGATCAGCACCAGGTCAAATATGTCCGGGCCCAGCTCTCGCGCAACAGCGCGGAGCTGGCGCCGGAGCTGTCGGCTAAGCTGCTGAGCCTGCCGAAGGGGGCGTTGTTCATCATCCGCGAGGGCGAGCGCAGCGTGCTGGTGACGATCGCCGAGGTGCGCGACGCGCCGGTGACGCTGGAGCAGGCCACGCCGCAGATCGAGCAATTCCTGTTCAACAAGAAGAACAAGGAGGTGGCGGATGCCGAGCTGAAGCGCCTGCGCGCGGCCGCCAAGATCGTCTACCTGAACGGCAACGCCCCGGCCGAGCAGCCCAAGGCCGACAAGGACGGGGCCAAGGCGCCGGCCGCCGACGCCAGCAAGGACGACACCCAGGCGCGCGGCGTCGCCGGCCTGAAATAACCCCGCCATTCCCAATTAGCTTGAGGTAACGATATGATGAAAAAACTGATGAAGTGGCTGGCCGCGCTGGCCCTGTTGTCGGCGGTGGGCAGCGCCGCCGCCGACGCCGTGCTGGGACCGGGCGACGTGCTCAAGATCACCGTGTACAACAACCCCGACCTGACCACCGAGACCCGCGTGAGCGACGCCGGCACCGTCACCTTTCCGCTGCTGGGGCCGGTCGAGATCGGCGGCCTGACCAGCGCCGGCGCCGAGAAAAAGCTCGGCGGCCTGCTCGAGAGCGGCGGTTTCCTGCGCAAGGCCCAGGTCAACATCCTGATCACCCAGATCCAGAACCAGCAGGTGTCGGTGCTGGGCCAGGTCAACCGCCCCGGCCGTTATCCGATCGAGGGCCGCCGCAGCGTGCTCGACCTGCTGGCGCTGGCCGGCGGCATCGCCCCCGAGGGCAGCGACACGGTCTCGCTGATCCGCAAGCGCAACGGCGCCACCACCAAGGAAAGCATCGACGTGGTCGGCATGGTGCGCAGCGGCCAGCTGGCCAACGACTTCGAGCTGTCGGCCAACGACGTGCTGTACGTCGAGCGGGCGCCGCGCTTCTACATCTACGGCGAGGTGCAGCGTCCCGGTCCGTTCCGGCTGGAGCGCGGCATGACGGTGCTGCAGGCGCTCTCGACCGGCGGCGGCCTGACCGCGCGCGGCACCGAGCGCGGCCTGATCATCAAGCGCCGCGACGCCAACGGCAAGCAGCAGGTGATCGACGTCAAGCAGGACGACCTGGTGCAGACCGACGACGTCGTCTACGTCAAGGAAAGCCTGTTCTAACCTTAGGCGGAGCGCCGCGCCCCGGCCCGCGAACCACACCGAGAGTCTCATCATGAATTTGTCCCAGTTCCTCCTCATCCTGCAAGCGCGCAAATGGATCATCCTGGCCGCCTTGTTCACCACCGTGTTGTGCACGCTGACGGTCAGCCTGATGCTGCCCAAGACCTACAAGGCCACCGCCTCGGTGCTGGTCAACGCCAAGGGCGTGGACCCGGTCACCGGCATCACCATGCCGGGCCAGCTGCTGCCCGGCTATGTCGCCACCCAGGTCGACATCATCGGCAGCAAGAACGTCGCGCTGCGCGTGGTCGACCAGCTGGGGCTGGACAAGAACGCCGCCGTCCAGGAACAGTTCAAGGAGTCCTCCGGCGGCAAGGGCACGGTGCGCGACTGGCTGGCCGACCTGCTGCTGAAAAAACTCGACATCGTGCCGGCCCGCGAGAGCAGCGTGGTGGAGATCAGCTTCAAGGGCGCCGACCCGGTGTTCGTGGCCGCCATCGCCAACGCCTTCGCCGACGAATACCAGAAGGTGAGCATCCAGCTCAAGGTCGAGCCGATGAAAAAGGCCGCGGCGTATTTCAACGACCAGTTGAAATTGCTGCGCGATAACGTCGAGGCCAGCCAGGCCCGCCTGTCCAAATACCAGCAGGAGAACGGCATCGTCAGCGTCGACAACCGCCTGGACGTCGAAAGCAACCGCCTCAACGACCTGTCGGCCCAGCTGGTGGGGGCCCAGGGCCAGCTGATGGAGGCCAGCTCGCGCGCCGGCATGGCCAGCGGCGGCCAGGATTCGCCCGACGTGGCCGGCAATCCGCTGGTGCAGAACCTGAAGGTCGGCCTGGGCGCGGCCGAGGCCAAGCTGGCCGAGCTGGGCCAGCGCCTCGAGCACAACCATCCGCAATACCAGAGCGCCAAGGCCGAGGTGGACAAGCTGCGCAGCGATCTGGCCAACGCGGTGCGCACCACCTCCAACAGCGTCGGCAACAACGCCGCCATCCTGCGCCGGCGCGAGGCCGAGGTGCGCAGCGCGCTGGAGGCGCAGAAGAAGAAGGTGCTCGAGCTGAACCGTACCCGCGACGAGCTCAACGTGCTGGCCAAGGATGTCGAAAGCGCCCAGCGCGCCTTCGACGCCACCTCGCAGCGCTTCGCCCAGACCCGCATCGAGAGCCAGTCCGAGCAGTCCGACATCGCCCTGCTGAACCCGGCCGTGGCGCCGATCGAGCCGTCCGGCCCGCGGGTGGTGCTCAACACCCTGCTGTCGGTGGTGCTGGGCGGCTTCCTGGGCCTGGGCCTGGCGTTGCTGAGCGAAATGCTGGACCGCCGGGTGCGCTCGGAGGCCGACCTGGCCGAGGCGCTGGACATTCCGGTGTTCGGCGTGATCGAATGGAACGCCACCAAGCGCAAGCCGTCGGGCTTGAAAAAACTGTTGGCGCCGCGCGCCTTGCGTCTGAATTAAGAGGAAAAACTATGAACGCTCCCGTCCATCCGGTGGCCACCCCCGGCGCGCCGCGCGGCACCGATTCGAGCATCGGCGGCCTGTTGCTCGAATCGGGCAAGATCACGCCGGAAAACGCCGAACGCGTGCTGCGCATGCAAAAAGAGCTGGGCATCCGCTTCGGCGAGGCGGCCCAGCGCCTGGGCCTGATCACCGAGGCCGATATCCAGCAGGTGCTGGCGCGCCAGTTCGACTACCCCTACCTGCAGGCCGGCGAGGGCAAGTTCTCGCCCAAGCTGGTGGCGGCCTACCAGCCGTTCAGCCACCAGGTCGAGCAGCTGCGCGCCATCCGCAGCCAGCTGATGCTGCGCTGGTTCGCCCGCGGCCGCAAGGCGCTGACGATCGTCGAGATCGGCGACGGCGACGGCGCCAGCCTGTTCGCGGCCAACCTGGCGGTGGTGTTCTCCCAGCTGGGCGAGCAGACCCTGCTGGTGGACGCCAACCTGCGCGCGCCGCAGCAGCAGCAGATCTTCGACCTGAGCTCGCGCAGCGGCCTGTCCGACATCCTGGCCGGCCGCGCCGGCCAGGACGCCGTCACCAAGATCGACTCCTTCATCGACCTGTCGGTGCTGGCGGCCGGCACGCTGCCGCCCAATCCGCAGGAAATGCTCAGCCGTCCCGGCTTCGGCAGCCTCGCCACCCAGCTCGAGGCGCGCTATGACGTGGTGCTGTACGACGTCGCGCCGTTCGAGCAGGGCGCCGACGCGCTGGCCGTGGCGATGCGCACCGGCGGCGTGCTGCTGGTGGCGCGCCGCCACAAGACCATGCTGGCCGAGATCGGCGCCATGAACGAGCAGCTCAGCCAGGCCGGCGTCCAGGTGGTCGGCTCGGTGCTGGTGGACTTTTGATGCTGGAGATGAGTAACTCTCCGCCCGCCGCCGGCCTGCGCCCGCTGGCCAGGCCGGAATGGCTGCTGCCGCTGGCCGGCCTGCTGCTGCTGTTCGTGCCGACCTTCGTCGACCTGTTCCGCGGCGTCTGGTCGACCGAGGACCAGGCGCACGGCCCGGTGATCCTGGCCTTGTCGCTGTGGCTGCTCTACCGCGGCTGGCCGGCCATGATGGCGCGCAGCGCCGGCGCCGGCGGCCACGCGCTGGGCTGGCCGCTGTTCGCGGCCGGCCTGCTGATGTACGTGCTGGGCCGTTCGCAGCAGATCGCGCTGTTCGAGCTGGCCGCCTTCATCTGCGTGCTGGCCGGGGTCCTGCTGGTCAAGCGCGGCGGCGGCGCCCTCGCGCAGCTGTGGTTCCCGTTCTTCTTCATGCTGTTCATGATACCGCTGCCGGGCGCGC
Source organism: Duganella sp. BJB1802 (assembly GCF_013369445.1). NCBI lineage: Bacteria > Pseudomonadati > Pseudomonadota > Betaproteobacteria > Burkholderiales > Oxalobacteraceae > Duganella > Duganella sp. BJB1802. The sequence goes on from NZ_JABWEF010000020.1 coordinate 10,491, forward strand.
TGGTGAGCATGCTGACCATGCCGATGAAGATGGCGGTCTCGTATGTCGTCGAGCACCTGCTGTTCTGGGCCGGCTACCCGATCGCCCGCACCGGCGTGATCCTGCAGATCGGCCAGTACCAGCTGCTGGTGGCCGACGCCTGCGCCGGCCTGCAGACCTTCCTCACGCTCGAGTCGCTGGGCCTGTTCTACCTGAACGTGGTGCGCCACACCTCGGCGCTGCGCAACATCGGCATCGCGCTGCTGATCGTGCCGATCTCGTTTACCGCCAACGTGATCCGGGTGATCGTGCTCACGCTGATCACCTATTATTTCGGCGACGCCGCCGGTCAGGGCTTCCTGCACGGCTTCGCCGGCATGGTGCTGTTCGTCAGCGCGCTGTCGCTGATCCTCGGGGTCGACACCTTCCTGCAATGGATGGTCAAGCGGCGCGCGCGCCGCCACGACGGAGGCCGGCCATGAGCAAGACCGTGGTGACCAGCGCCGTGCTGGCGCTGTGCATGGTGACCGGCGCCGGCGCCGCCCGCTGGCTGACGCCGACGATGAAGATCGCCGACACCCGCGCCAAGGTCGACCTGGAGGCCATGATCCCGGCCGCCTTCGGCGACTGGACGCTGGACCGCGAGGCGGCCGCCAGCGTGGCGCCCAACGCCGGCGCCCAGGCGATCTCGGACAAGATCTACGACCAGGTGCTCAGCCGCACCTACCGCAACGGCGACGGCCAGGCCATCATGCTGACCATCACCTACGGCTCGGCCCAGACCCAGGACCTGAAGGCGCACCGGCAGGAGGTGTGCTACGGCGCCCAGGGCTTCGAGATCCGCGGCCTGCGCAGCGACGTGATCTCGGTGCAGCACCACCAGGTGCCGGTGACGCGCATGTTCGCGGTGGCCGGCCAGCGCACCGAGCCGGTGACCTACTGGTTCACCATGGGCGACGAGGTGGTCATGGGCCGGATCGAGCGGCTGATGGTGCAGATCAAGTACTCGTTCGCCGGCGTGATCCCGGACGGCATGCTGGTGCGCGTGTCCAACATCACCCCCGACGCCGAGCAGGGCTACGCCCAGCAGACCGCCTTCCTCAACGACCTGATGGCGCGGGTCGACCGGCGCGCCGTGACCCAGCTGCTGGGCGCCAGCCCGCAAGCGGTGTTGCGCTAGCGTGGCGGGCCGCCGCCGGCGGCCCGGTTTCTTTTCAATCACATCACAAATCACAAGGTAAGCGTCAATGTGTGGAATTGCAGGGTATGTGGATCGCGCCGGGCGCCACCCGCGCCTGGCGGCCGACCTGGAGCTGGCGGTCGGCGCGCTGCGCCACCGCGGCCCCAACGACCAGGGCACCTGGCTGCGTGACGCCGGCGTCGGCCTGGGCCAGACCCGGCTGTCCATCCTCGATCTGTCGAGCAACGGCCACCAGCCCATGGTGTCCGAGGACGGCCAGGTCGTCATGGCCTTCAACGGCGAGGTCTACAACTTCGCCGCGATCCGCCCCGAGCTCGAGGCGCTGGGCCATCACTTCAAGGGCAGCGGCGACTCCGAGGTGGTGCTGGCGGCCTTCCGCCAGTGGGGCATGGCGGCGGTCGACCGCTTCATCGGCATGTTCGCCATCGCGCTGTGGGACCGCGCCACGCGCACGCTGCACCTGCTGCGCGACCGCCTCGGCGTCAAGCCGCTGTACTACGGCTGGGACGGCGAGACGCTGTGGTTCGCCTCCGAGCTCAAGGCGCTGCGCCAGTTCGGCCAGTGGACCCCGGCCATCGACCAGCAGGCGCTGGCCGAGTACCTGCAGTTCGGCTACATCAACGCCCCGCGCAGCATCTACCGCCAGGTCAGCAAGCTCGAGCCGGGCCACCACCTGACGCTGGCGCCGCAGGGCGCGCCGCAGTTGCAGCGCTACTGGTCGGTGCTGGACGCGCTCAAGACGCCGCTGCAGGGCAGCGAGCAGGAACTGAGCGACCAGCTCGAGGCGCTGATGGAGGACGCCTTCGCGCTGCGCATGGTGGCCGACGTGCCGGTCGGCGTGTTCCTGTCGGGCGGGGTCGACTCCTCGCTGGTGGCGGCGCTGCTGCAAAAGCGCCGCGGCACGCCGCTGCACACCTTCACCATCGGCTTTTCCGAGGCGCGGGTGGACGAGTCGCCGCACGCGCGCAAGGTGGCCGAGCACCTGGGCACCGTCCATACCGAACGCATCATGCAGCCGCACGAGGCGCGCGACCTGCTGCCGCAGTGGGGCCAGCTGTTCGACGAGCCGTTCTTCGACTCGTCCGGCCTGCCCACCTACCTGGTCTCGCGCATGGCCGGCGAGCAGGTCACGGTGGTGCTGTCGGCCGACGGCGGCGACGAGAGCTTCAGCGGCTACGGCGTCTACGATTTCATGCTGGCCAAGTGGCGCCAGCGCGCGGCGCTGCCGGCGCCGCTGCTGGCGGCGCTGCGCGCGCTGCTGGCGCTGCTGCCGATCGACGGCGCCGACCGCCTGGTGACCCGCCTGCCGCTGCCGCGCGCCCTGCGCCACCTGCTGCGCCACCGCCTGATCGAGCGCGCCATCCAGCTGCGCGACGTGGTGTGCGCGCGCTCGCTGGGCCAGGCCTACGAGGCCAAGTTCTCGATCTGGCGCGCGCGCGAGCTGGCCACGCTGGTGGCCGGCTACGCGCCGGTGCGCGCCAGCGCCGACGACTATCCGGGCACGCCGGCCGATCAGATGGGCCTGTGGGACCTGCACCACTACCTGCCGGGCGACGTGCTGGCCAAGGTCGACCGCACCACCATGGCCGTCGGCCTCGAGGGGCGCGAGCCGCTGCTGGACCACCGCATCGTCGAATTCGCCTTCCGGCTGCCGCTGGCGATGCGCCGCGGCGCGCTCGGCACCAAGCACGCGCTGCGCCGCATCCTGTACAAATACGTGCCGCGCGAGCTGATCGAACGGCCCAAGATGGGCTTTGCGATCCCGCTGCGCGAATGGCTGCGCGGCGACCTGGCGCACCTGATCGACCAGCACCTGGCGCCGGAGCGGCTGCGCGCGCAGGGCATCTTCCGGCCGGAGCAGGTGGCGGCGGCGGTGGCGGCGTTCCGCGCCGGCGACGACCGCATGACCAACCGGGTCTGGAGCGTGCTGGCGTTCCAGCTGTGGCACGAGCGGTGGGCATGAGCGGGCGGGCGGCGGCGTTGCCGCATGTGTGCTTCGTGGCGCCGGCGATCTATCCGGTGCTCTCCGGCAGCACCAGCATCGAGACCGTCGGCGGCGCCGAGGTGCAGCAGACCATCCTGGCGCGCGCGCTGCGCCAGGCCGGCTACCGCGTCACCGTGGTGACCATGGACTACGGCCAGCCGGCCGACACCGAGATCGACGGCATCCGCGTGCTGCGCGCCCACACGCCGCACGGCGGCCTGCCGGGCCTGCGCTTCGTGCATCCGCGCATCACCCGCCTGTGGCAGGCGATGGCGCTGGCCGACGCCGACGTCTACTACCAGCGCGCCTCCGGCATGCTGACCGGCCTGGTGGCGCAGTTCTGCGCCGCGCGCGGCCGCCGCTTCGTCTACGCGGCCGCCTCCGACGCCGACTTCTACCCGCAGCTGCCGCTGATCCGCTACGCGCGCGACAAATGGTGCTACCGGCGCGGCCTGCGCATGGCCGACGCGGTGGTGGTGCAGAATCCGGCGCAGCAGCGCGACTGCCTGGCGCGCTACGGCCGCCAGGCCACCATCGTGCCCAGCTGCCACGCGGCGCCGGCCGGCGCGCACGCCGACCCCGACGGCTATGTGCTGTGGGCCGGCACGGTCAAGCCGCTCAAGCGCCCCGAGCTGCTGCTGGCGCTGGCGCGGCGCCTGCCGCAGCTGCGCTTTCGCCTGGTCGGCGGCGGCGCCGACGCCGCGCTGCGCCAGGCGGCGGCCGCGCTGCCCAACCTGGAGCTGGCCGGCTTCGTGCCGTACGCCCAGATCGACGCCCAGTTCGACGGCGCCCGCGTGCTGGTCAACACCTCCGAGTTCGAGGGCTTCCCCAACACCTTCCTGCAGGCCTGGGCGCGCGGCGTGCCCAGCGTGAGCTTCTTCGACAACGGCTCGCGCCACGAGGGGCGCGCGGTCAGCTGCGTGGTGGCCGACCTGGACGCCATGGCCGCCCAGCTGCAGCAGCTGATGGGCGCGCCGCCCGCGTGGCAGGCGGCCAGCGCCCGCGTGCGCGCGTATTTCGACGCCCACCACACGCCGCAGGCGGCGCTGCGCGCCTACGCCGGCGTGCTGGCGCCGGCGGAGCGCGCGGCATGAGCGGCGCGCAGCCGGCCGCCGGCCGCCCCCACGTCTGCTTCGTCGCGCTGTCGATCTACCCGGTGCTGGTCGGCGCCCCCGGCGTGACGGTGGTGGGCGGGGCCGAGGTCCAGCAATGCTTCATGGCGCGCGCCCTGGCCCGGGCCGGCTACCGCGTCACCATCCTGACCGGCGACTACGGCCAGGCGGCGTGCGTCGAGGTCGACGGCATCCGCGTGCTGCGGGTGCGCCAGGCCGGCCGCGGCCGCGGCCTGCCCGGGCTGCGCTACCTGCACCCGCGGCTGACGTCGGTGTGGCGCGCGATGGCCGCGGCCGACGCCGACATCTATTACCAGCGCTGCGCCTCGGCCCTGACCGGCGTGGTGGTGGCCTACGCGCGCCGCCACGGCCGCGCGGCGATCTTCTCGGCCGCCAGCGACATCGACCTGCTGCCCGGCCCGGCCAACGCCAACAAGGGCTGGCGCGACCGCCAGCTGTTCGGCTACGGCCTGCGCCACGCCAGCGCGGTGGTGGTGCAGAATCCGCTGCAGATGCAGCGCTACCGCGACTGGACCGGCCGGGCCGGGCACCACATCGCCAGCTGCTACGCGCTGCCGCCGCAGGCGCGGCCGGCGGCCGACGCCAGCCTGGTGCTGTGGGTCGGCGTGATGCGCGTGGCCAAGCAGCCGCACCTGGTGCTGGACCTGGCCGAGCAGCTGCCGCAGCTGCGCTTCCGCCTGATCGGCGGGCCCTCCAGCAGCGGCGACGCCGACGCCTACTACCAGCAGATGGCGGCGCGCGCGCGCACGCTGCCCAACGTCGAATTCCTCGGCTTTGTGCCGTTCGCCGAGGCCGAGGCGCATTTCGACCAGGCCGCGCTGCTGCTCAACACCTCCGAGATCGAGGGCTTCCCCAACACCTTCCTGCAGGCCTGGGCGCGCGCCGTGCCGTCGCTGTCGTTCTTCGACTGCGGCGCGCGCGACGCCGAGGGCCGGCTGGGCGCCGTGGTCGACAGCCCGGCGCAGATGGCCGCCGCGCTGGCCGCGCTGATGGCCGACCCGCAGGCGCGCGCGGCACTGGGCCGGCGCTGCCACCGTTACTACACCCAACATCACCATGTGAGCGCGACGCTGGCGTCGCTCGAGCAGCTGATCGCCACCTTGATGGAGCATCGCCGTTGAATACCGTCTGGCCGGGGGCCGCATGGCCCTGAAAAAAGCACTGAGCTGGGGCGCCGCGCAAACCCTCACGCGCATGGCGCTGAGCTTCCTCAGCATTAAAATCACCGCCGTCTACCTGGGGCCGGCGGGCCTGGCGCTGGTCGGGCAATTCGGCAACTTCTTTACGCTGGCCCAGGGCGTGGCGGGCAGCGCGCTCAACACCGGGGTGATGAACCTGACCGCCCAGGACGAGCCGGACCGGCCGCGCCAGGCCGCGGTGTGGCGCACCGCGATGCACCTGTCGCTGCTGATCGGCGGCGCGATGGCGGCCGTGGTGGCGCTGCTGGCGCTGCCGCTGGCGGACTGGCTGCTCAAGGACCCGGCCTACTGGCCGGCCATCGTGCTGGGCGCGCTGAGCATCCCGATGGCGATGTGCGGCGCCGTCATGACCGGCGCCATCAACGGCCTCAAGCGGATCGGCATGCTGGGGGTGATCGGCATCGTCGGCGCGCTGGTGGGCGCGCTGATCTTCATCCCCCTGTGCTACGGCTGGGGCGTGCGCGGCGGCCTGACCGCGTACGCGCTGTCGACCTGCTGCGTGCTGCTGGTGGCGCTGGTGGTGGTGGCGCGCGCCGACGGCCTGGCGCTGGGCCAGTTCGCGCCGCGCTGGGACGGGGCGGTGGCCCGCCAGCTGGCGGCGTTCTTCCCGATGCTGCTGGTGCACGCGGTGGCCGAGCCGATCGCGCCGCTGCTGATGCGCAACGCGCTGGTGGTGCAGCTGGGCGCCACCAACGCCGGCTTCTGGCAGGCCGGCCTGCGCCTGTCGGACATGTACACGCTGGTGCTGACCACCGCCGTCACCATGTACCTGATGCCGCACCTGGCCTCGATCAAGGACGAGCGCGCCTTCGGGCGGGAACTGGCGCGCACCGTGCTCAAGGTCGCCGGCCTGACCGCAGCCGGCGCGCTGTCGGTCTACCTGCTGCGCGACCTGGTGATCGCGGTGGTGTTTACGCGCGAATTCCTGCCGGTCGGCGGCCTGCTGGATTTCCTTTTCCTGGGAAATGTTTTTAAAATGGCGGCCTGGCCGCTGCGCATGGCGCTGGTGATCAAACTGCGGGCGAAATGGTACATACTGGTGGAGATCGGCGTGGCCGCGCTGCAGATCGGCCTGACCTACCTGTGGCTGCCCGGCATGGGCGTGCGCGGGGCGACCGCGGCCTACGCGGCCGCCTACGGCGCGGCCCTGCTCATCTTACTATTTTCAAACAAGGGATATCTGTATGGCTCGCGTCCAACGCATTAATTCCGCCCAGGTGTTGCTGGTGGCCGGCGGCCTGCTGCTGGCGGTGCTGTTCGGCCTGATCGGCGCGGTGATCAGCGGCTGGTTCGCGCTGCTGCTGTTCGCGCCCATCCTGCCGATCATCTTCGTGCTGCGCGACTTCCGGCTGGGCGTGGTCCTGCTGATGTGCCTGTTGCCCTTCCAGAACTCGCCGATCATCCCGCAGTTCTCCGGCTTCAACGTGATCAACTTCATGGTGCTGGCCACGCTGGCCTCGCTGGCGCTGAGCCATTTTTCCCGGCGCACCGCCTACGCGCAGTGGCCGCCGGTGTTTTACTGGTGCTACCTGGGGCCGATCGCCGTCGGCGGCGCCTTCGGCCTGCTGCACCTCAAGGGCGTGCCGCCGGTGCAGGAACTGGCGGCCTACCTGTCGCCTTACCTGTACCTGACCAACACGCTGATCAAACCGCTGTTCACGGTGCTGGTGGCGTGGATGCTGGGCACGGCCGTGCTCAAGAGCGAGCGGCCGCAGCTGTTCCTGGTGCCGCTGGTGGCGGCCATGGTGCTGCCGGCCTTCCTGATCTTCGCCTTCGTCGTGCGCTCGGGCATGAGCCTGCAGGTGCTGGGCAGCGCGACCTCGCGCGAGGTGCTGGGGGTGCTGGGCATGCACGCCAACGGCTTCGGCCAGTTCTTCGGCATCGCCTTCACCGTGCTGCTGTTCCTGTCGCCGCTGGCGGTGCGCGCGCGCGACAAGCTGGGCCTGCTGTTCGCGCTGGGCTGCGTGTCGCTGGCGCTGATGCTGACCTTCTCGCGCGGCGGCTATGTGGTCGCGCTGGTCGGGGCCGCCGCGTTCGTGGTGATCCACCGCAAGTTCCGCTACGCCGCCATCCTGCTGGTGGCGGCGGTGCTGCTGGCGCTGGTGCTGCCGGACGCCGTGGTCGGGCGCCTGCTGATGGGCCTGTCCGACAGCGGGCCGCAGCCGCACATGGTGCCGGGCAAGAGCGACGCCCTGACGGCCGGCCGGCTGTGGCTGTGGCGCCAGCTGGCGCCGGGTTTCTGGCACAGCCCGCTCTGGGGCAACGGCGTCGGTTCGGTGGCCTGGTCCGACCCGGTCAAGCGCGGCATGTTCTATGTGGTCCACCCGCACAATGTGTTCCTGCGCGCGCTGCTCGACGTCGGCGTGCTGGGCTTCGGCGCGCTGTTCCTGTTCTTCCGCGCCGTGGTGCGCGGCGCCTATGCGCTCTCGCGCGGCGCCGACACGCCGCCGGCCATGGTGGCGCTGGGGCAGGGCGTGTGCGCCGCCACGGTGGCCATGTTCATCGGCGACTTCGCCGGCGGCCACTACCTGGCCGGGCCGGAGCAGGTGATCCTGTGGCTGGGCATCGGCATGTTGATGCCGTCCATGGCGCCGCTGATGCGGGCGCGCCAGGCGCGCCGCCGGCGCGCGGCGCTGGTCGAACCCATCCCCGAATGGCCGGCCCGGGTGCGCCCGGCGCCCCCGGCCGAGGCCGAGGCCGCCCGGGTGGGCGGCGACTGAGGCCCCGGGCCCGCCGCCCGCGCGGCGGGCCGTCATCCAACAAGGAGTGTACATGAGCAGCGCAAGTTCGCGCCCGGCCCCGCTGCGGCTCGGCGTCGTCGTTCCCGGCCCGGCGATCGACAAATACGTGGCCGGCGTGCTGGCGTTCTGCCGGCGCCACCCCGGCCTGCTGGACGCCACCCTGATCGTGCGGCCGGCGCCGGCGCCGGCCGGCGGCACCTGCGCCCTGTACAATGGCGCCTGATCGGCTGGGAGGCTAAATACCTGCACCACCACCGGCTGCACCGCGACCACGAGGGCGGCGCCGCGACCGGCGCTGACATGGCGCCGGGCGCGTGCCGGCACAGGCGGCGCTGCGCGCGCTGGGGGCTGGACCTGCTGCTGCAGCTGGGCGGGGCGCCGGACGGCGCGCCGCGCTGGCGCGGCCGCGCGCGGCTGGGGAGCGCTGGTGCTGGGCGACGCCGGCGGCGCCGCCGTGCCCGCTGGCGCTGAGCGGCTTCTGGGCCGCCTACCGGCGCCGCCAGGACCGGCTGCGCGCGCGCCAGCCGGCGCCCGACGGCCACGCGCCGGCGCTGCTGGCGCGCGGCTACTACGCGACCCGCGCGCGCTACCTGCTCAACCAGGCCGAGCTGCGCTACAAGAGCGTCCCCCACCTGCAGCGCCTGCTGCTCGAGGTGGCCGAGGCCGACCGCCTGCCGGCCGCGCTGGCGGCGGACGACGACGGCGCCGACCGCGCCGCGGTGCCGCTGGCGGCGCTGCTGCGCTATGCGCTGCGGCTGGCCGGGCTCAAGCTGCACGACAAGCTGTACAAGCAGTATCTGCGCCGCACCGAGGTGTGGGGCATCTCCTTCCTGCACGCGGGCTGGCGCGGCGCCGACCTGGCCCGGCGCATCACGCCGCCGGTGCCGCCCGGCCATTTCTGGGCCGATCCCTTCCTGTGGCGGCGGGACGGGCGGACCTATTGCTTCCTGGAAGACTACGACTACCAGCGGGCGCTCGGCCATATCGCGGTGCTGGAACTGCACCAGGACCGCGCGACCGAGCTCGGCGCATGCCTGGTCGAACCCTTCCACCTGTCCTTCCCCTACCTGTTCGAGTACCAGGGGCAGCTGTACATGTGCCCGGAGAGCTCGCAGTCGGGCCAGATCCGGGTCTACCGCAGCAGCGCCTTCCCGCTCGGCTGGGAGCTGGCGGCGGTGCTGATGGAGGGCGTGTCGGCGGCCGACACCATGTTGTTCGAACAGGACGGGCGCTGGTGGATGCTGACCAATCTCGACCTGTCCCACGGCGGCGACCATTGCTCCGAGCTGCAGCTGTTCTGGGCGCCGACCCCGCTGGGCGGCGACTGGACGCCGCACCCGTGCAATCCGATCGCGGTCGACCCGGTCGGCGCCCGCAACGGCGGCCTGCTGCGCGAGCAGGGCCGGCTCTACCGGGTGGGCCAGCGCCAGGGCTATTGCAACTACGGCGAGGGCCTGATCGTGCACGAGGTGCTGCGCCTGAGCCCGACCGAGTACGCCGAGCGCGAAGTGAGCCGCATCGATCCGGACTTCGCGCCCGGCATCTCCGGCACCCATCATTTAAGCAGCCTCGGCGGAATCACCGTGCTGGACCACAAGTCCTGGCGCCGTGCCGGCCAGGCGGGAGACCAGCATGAGTAATACGCGTTTGCAAGAACTTGACCTGGCCAAGGGACTGGCCATCCTGCTGGTGGTGTGGGGGCATGTGGTGGCGGGCGCCCATCCGCGCGGCGACCAGTGGTATCTGTGGAGCCAGCAGGCGGTCTATCTGTTCCACATGCCCTTCTTCATGTTCCTCAGCGGCACGGTGGCCGGCTACGGCTACCGGCCGGTGGCGGGGCTGGCGCCCTGGCTGGCCTTTGTGCGCGGCAAGATGGCGCGGCTGATGCCGGCCTATCTGCTGATCGGGGTGCTGATCGTGGCGGGCAAGCTGCTGGCCTCGCGCGTGGTCTACGTCGACAATATTCCCAGCTCGCTGTGGGGCGGCATCGGCGACGTGCTGTGGCAGCCCGACCGCAGCAGCTCGAAATCGCTGTGGTTCATCTACGTGCTGTTCCTGTTCTATGTGGCGCTGCATCCGCTGCTGGCCTTGCTGGGGCAGCGGGCCGCGGCGCTGATCGCGCTCGGGCTGCTGCTGCACTGGGTGCCGGGGCCGGAATGGCTGATGCTCAACCGCTTTTGCCAGTTCTTCGTGTTCTTCGCGCTCGGCTTCGGCGCCGGCCGCCACTACGAGGCGGTGATGGCGCGCATCGACCGCCACGGCCGGCTGGCGCTGCTGTTGTTCGGCGCCGCCTTGAGCGCCGTCATGGTCTGGCAGCCGGATGAGGGAAAGTTGATCGTTGGCATGTTCTCGATCCCGGCGCTGATGTATCTTGTACGTAATTGCCGACCGGGCCGCTGGACCGCGCCCCTGCTGACGGCGGGTCGCTACTCTTTTGTGATCTACTTACTGAATACAATATGTATTGGCGTTGCGAAAGCAATCGGATTTAAAATAGGGTCGTGGGATGGGGCGCATTTCCTGTTGTTCGCGCCGGCGCTGTTCCTGGCGGGCGTGCTGGGGCCGATCTGGATCAAGCGCCACCTGCTGCGCCGGGTGCCGCCGCTGGACCGGATGACGCGCTAGCGACTACGCTGTTGGAAGTAACCTGTCGGCAACATTGTTTCCCTGTATATAAAGCGTCCTTTCGACGCAACGGATACAAATTATATTTCCATTGGTTAATTTTATTTGCTACGATGGGCGTCTGGTCTTGATGAATTGACTGATCGCGGCTGCCTTGAGTACGGTTGCTGAGGGGCGTGGATTGGTGATGTTGACTCCAAGACGTGATTGCAGCCTTACGCCGTGCTGTGCAGACTTGGAATGGGAGAAATGAAATGCTAGTAATTGACTCGATACGCGACGGCCGACGGCCGCTCCGGCGGCCAGTCCGCCCGCTGATGCTGGCCGCGCTGCTCGGCGGCGCGGTGTCGGCGAGCAGCGCCGCCACGGTGACCGTGGCCAGCGTCGATCGCCTGGAACAGGTGGCCACCGACGCCAGCACCGGTGCGCTCAGCACCATCCCCAACCTGTGGGGCGGCCACCAGCCGCGCATCACCCGCCACGCCGACGGCACGGTGCGCATCCTGTACATCACCGTCGACAGCACCGCCATGCTGACCTGGCACCTGATGCGCCGCACCCCGGCCGGCGTCTGGGGCCAGGAGGCGTCCGGCCCGTCGACCGACGACGTCGGCCTGCTGCGCGACCCGCGCGACGACCGCGCCTATGTGATGGCCTGGCCCGGCAGCGTGCCGACCGCCTACGCCGGCCCGACCTATAACTCGGCCAAGGTGCCGGGCAGCTGGCAGATCCTGCCCTCCAAGTACCGCCAGTATGGCAACGTCGGCATCGGTCCCGACGGCACCGTCTGCCTCAAGGCTTCGCGCGAAATCAACGTGCTGCCGGTGACCTCCCAGGACAAGACGGAATACGCGTGCGGCAAGTACGACGCCGCCACCAAGCTGTGGACCTGGCGCGCCCAGGTGTCGTCCTACATCGGCCTGCGCCACACCTACGACTACCTGTTCCCCAATCCGCGCGGCCTCGACCAGGGCCTGTACGGCACCGCCCAGCGCGACCTGCACAAGTCGGCCTCCAACGTGCCGCTGCTCGACCCGGCGCGTCCGCCCTATGTGTACGACGGCGCCCGCACCTATTCCGGCAAGTTCGGCGTGCTGCCGACCAGCCCGGACACGTTCGCGCAGTTCGACCATATCCAGCCGATCCCGGCGCCGGTCGGCGCCACCGCGGCGCCGATGGCCAAGCTGACCGACGCCTACATGGACTCGAAGAACCGCATCTTCTCCAGCCACCACAAGGAAGATCCGCTCGACAGCACGGTCTACGGCACCTACCTGACCGTCAGTTCGCCCTCCGGCCAGGTGCTGTACTCGGCCAAGTGGGCCGGCCTCGAGATCTATGGCGCGACCCGCATCTTCGAGGACGCCAAGGGCCGGCTGTGGCTGTTGTGGAGCAACCGCGGCAGCCGCACCTCGGAAATCCGCGTCTACCCGATCATCGAGACCACCAGCCCGACGCTCAAGTTCACGCTGGGCCCGTACTTCGACCTGAGCAAGCAGCTCGGCACCTACGCGCTGGACGGCACCATCTTCATCGCCGCGCCGCGCGGCGGCAACGCCCCCAGCCTGTATGTGGACGCCATCATGAACGCCTGCACCGCACAGTACGTGCCGCCGAATGTGATCGGCAGTTGCTATAATGCCGACGGCAGTGGCTTGCAACGCGTCGTCTACCTGCGGATACGCCTGCCCGACTAACCCCGGCGCAGCACCCTCCGCGGACACCCCGCGCGGCACTTCGGTGCGGCGCGGGGTGTTTTTTCGTGGGGAGTGGCTATTTTCCTGCATGCCGTATTGTCCCTGCCCTGAGACGTAGTTATAATTGCAACGCGTGACGGCGGGCGTAGCGGCTGTCACATTTCCCCTCCCCATATCAACGTGTCTTCGTGGCACCGGAAGCAATAAGGACGTTCTACACCATGCATAATCGGAAAATATCAGTGGTCGGGCTGGGCTATGTCGGGTTGCCGGTCGCGGTGGCCTTCGGCAAGGTGGCTGAAACCATCGGTTTCGACATCAACCAGGCGCGCCTGGCCGAATTGCGCAACGGGCAAGACCGGACCAATGAGGTCGACCGCGAGGAACTGGCGCGCGCCCGCGTGGTCTACACCGCCGATTGTGCCGTGCTGGCCCAGGCCGATTTCCACATCGTCGCCGTGCCGACCCCGGTCGACGACGCCCACCAGCCGGACCTGACGCCGGTCGAGCGCGCCTCGGAAACGGTGGGCAAGGCGCTCAAGCGGGGCGACATCGTGGTCTACGAGTCGACCGTCTACCCGGGCGTGACCGAGGACATCTGCGTGCCCATCCTGGAGCGCGTGTCGGGCCTGCGCTGCGGCGCCGACTTCACCGTCGGCTACAGCCCGGAGCGCATCAACCCGGGCGACAAGGAGCACACCTTCACCAAGATCATGAAAGTGGTGTCGGGCCAGGACGCCGCCACGCTGGACGTGGTGGCCGCCGTGTACGGCTCGGTGGTGACGGCCGGCGTGCACCGCGCCGCCAGCATCAAGGTGGCCGAGGCCGCCAAGGTGATCGAGAACACCCAGCGCGACCTGAACATCGCGCTGATGAACGAACTGTCGCTGATCTTCGACCGCATGGGCATCGACACCAACGACGTGCTGGCGGCCGCCGGCACCAAGTGGAACTTCCTCAAGTTCAAGCCGGGCCTGGTGGGCGGCCACTGCATCGGCGTCGACCCCTACTACCTGACCCACAAGGCTGAAAAGCTGGGCTACCACTCGCAGGTGATCCTGGCCGGGCGCCGCATCAACGACGGCATGGGCGCCTATGTGGCCCAGCAAACCATCAAGCAGCTGATCCTGGCCGGCCACGACGTCGGCCGCTGCACCGTCACCGTGCTGGGCCTGACCTTCAAGGAAAACTGCCCGGACCTGCGCAACTCCAAGGTGGTCGACGTGGTGCGCGAACTGCAGTCGTTCGGCGTCACGGTGCAGGTCACCGACGCCGAGGCCGACAACGCCGAGGCCGAGCACGAGTACGGCATCACGCTGACGCCGGTGGCGCAGCTGGCGCCGGCGCAGGCGCTGGTGGTGGCGGTGGCCCATGCCGAGTACGCCGCGTGGGACGTGGCGGCCTTCCAGCGCCTGCTCGGCGAGCGCCCGGTGGTGGTGGACGTCAAGGGCCTGTGCCCGCAGGCGCCGTTCGCGGCCGCCGGCATCGCCCTGTGGCGCTTGTAAGGGCGGGACGATGACGATTTACGCACAGGCGCAGGCGCGGTTGCGCGCCGCGCCCAAAACCTGGCTGGTCACCGGCGTGGCCGGCTTCATCGGCTCCAATCTGCTGGAGGCGCTGTTGCGGCTGGACCAGCGGGTGGTCGGGCTGGACAACTTCGCCACCGGCCACCGGCACAACCTGGAGCAGGTGCGCGCGCTGGTCACGCCCCAGCAATGGGACCGCTTCCGCTTCATCGACGGCGACATCTGCGACGGCGCCGCCTGCGCCGCCGCCGTGGCCGGGGTCGACTACGTGCTGCACCAGGCCGCGCTGGGCAGCGTGCCGCGCTCGCTGGAAAACCCGGTGCACACCAACAGCACCAACATCGGCGGCTTCCTCAACATGCTGGTGGCCAGCCGCGACGCCGGCGTGGCGCGCTTCGTCTACGCGGCGTCGAGCTCGACCTACGGCGACCATCCGGGCCTGCCCAAGGTCGAGGACCTGATCGGCAAGCCGCTGTCGCCCTACGCGGTGACCAAGTACGTCAACGAGCTGTACGCCGACGTGTTCGCGCGCTGCTACGGCCTGACGTCGATGGGCCTGCGCTATTTCAACGTGTTCGGCCCGCGCCAGGACCCGGACGGCGCCTACGCCGCGGTGATCCCGAAGTGGTATGGCGCGCTGCTGCGCGGCGAGACCATCCAGATCAACGGCGACGGCGAGACCAGCCGCGATTTCTGCTTCATCGCCAACGTGGTGCAGGCCAACATCCTGGCCGCCGTCAGCACCGACGAGGCCGCGCTCAACCAGGTGTACAACATCGCGCTGGGCGACCGCACCACCCTCAACGAGCTGTTCCACCTGATCCGCGACCGGGTCGCCGCCCGCCATCCGGCGGTGGCGGCCGCGCAGGCCGAGTACCGGCCGTTCCGCGCCGGCGACGTGCGCCATTCGCAGGCCGACACCGGCAAGATCGTCCGCCTGCTGGGCTACCAGCCCAGCCACCGGGTGGCGCAGGGCCTGGACGAGGCGACCGCCTACTACCTGGCCGCGATCGGGGCCGCGGGCGGCGCCTGAGCCGGCCGCCGGCGCCCGCGGTCAACCGTGTTGCGCCGGCCGTTTTTTGAATGCTATGCTGCGCGGGCTGTCGCGCCGGTCATATGAAGAGGTTGCCAGGCTGTGAAGCGAGAACATTGTCATTTGTTGCTGTGCGGCCCCTTCCCCGAGCCGGTGGGCGGGGTCAGCATCCATCTGCGGCGCCTGCTGGCGGCGCTGGCGGCGCAACCGCGCTACACGGTGCGCTGCGTCGACGAGGCGGGGCGGCGCAAGCCGGGCCTGTTCAACCTGCGCTCGCTCAACGCCTGGGCCTACCTGCGCCTGCTGTGGTGGGCCGACCTGGTGCATGTGCACAGCTCGGTGACGCTGTTCCGCCTGCTCCATGTGCTGTGCGCGCGCCTGCTGGGCAAGCCGGTGATCGTCACGCTGCATTCGCACCGCCCGCGGCACCGCCTGGAGCACGGCTTGACGCGGCTGTGCTGCGCGCTGGCGCAGGCGGTGGTGGCGGTCAACGGCGTGATCCGCGACGCCGTCTGTCCGGCCGCGCTGGTGATCCCGGCCTATATCGCCCCCGGCGCCGACGAGGAGTGGGTGCCGGCCGCGCTGCAGGACTGGATCGACCGCCAGCGCGGCCAGGGCCGGCTGCTGCTGGTGTCGAACGCCTACAAGCTGGCGCGCTTCGACGGCGCCGACCTGTACGGCCTGGACACGCTGCTCGAGGTGTTCGAGCGCGCGCCGGTGCGCCGGCGCTACGCGCTGCTGTTCGTGGTGGCCAGCGTGGACGGCTGCGAGGCGGCCTACGCCGGCTACCAGCGCCGCATCGTCGAGCGCGGCCTGCAGGAGCAGGTGCTGCTGGTGCACCAGCCGATGCCGTTCGCCGGCCTGCTCAAGCGCTGCGACGTGTCGGTGCGCGCCACCAACACCGACGGCGACGCGCTGTCCGTGCGGGAATCGCTGTCCTACGGCAAGCGCACGCTGGCGTCGGACTGCGTGGCGCGCCCGGCCGGCGCCGAATTGTTCGCCACCCGGGACGCCGACGCGCTGGCCGCGCTGCTGCAGGCGCCCGCGCGCCACGGCGCCGCCGACGTCGACTCGTTCGACCTATCCCTTGTCAATTTATATGGAACCCTTTCGTGAAGCAAATCACTCAAACCCTCAAGACCGGCATCGTTGAAATCAATGACGTGCCGATCCCCACGCTGACCGACAAGTTCGTCCTGGTGCGCAACGCCGCCTCGGTGATCAGCGCCGGCACCGAGAAGACCAAGATCGACATGGGCAAGAAGAGCCTGCTGCAAAAAGCCATGGCCCGTCCCGACCTGGTGCGCCAGGTGCTCAAGAAGATGCAGAACGAGGGCCTGGGCAAGACGCTGCAGACGGTGACCTCGCGCCTGAACTCGCCGTCGCCGCTGGGCTACAGCTGCGCCGGCACGGTGGTGGCGGCCGGCGGCCTGGTCGACGGCATCCAGCCGGGCGACCGCGTCGCCTGCGGCGGCGTCAACTACGCCAACCACGCCGAGTTCGTCGCCGTGCCCAAGAACCTGCTGGTCAAGGTGCCGGCCAACGTCAGCGACGAGGAGGCGGCGTTCGCCACGGTGGGCTCGATTTCGCTGCAGGGCGTGCGCCTGGCCGCGCCGCAGCTGGGGGAAACCTTCCTGGTGCTGGGTCTGGGCCTGCTGGGCCAGATCGCCGTGCAGCTGCTGCGCGCCAACGGCTGCACCGTGATCGCCAACGACCTCGACCCGGCCCAGGTGGCGCGCGCCGAAGGCTTCGGCGCGATCGGCGCCGGCCCCGGCGTCGACCTGGCCAACCTGTGCGCGCAGCTGACCGGCGGCCACGGCGTGGACGGCGTGCTGGTGTGCGCCGGCACCGCCAGCAACCAGCCGATCGAACTGTGCGGCGCGGTGACGCGCGAAAAAGGCCGGGTGGTGGTGGTCGGCGCGGTGCGGATGGACATCCCGCGCGAGGATTATTTCAAGAAGGAAATCAGCGTGGTGATCTCCCGCTCCTACGGCCCGGGCCGCTACGACCCGTTCTACGAGGAGAACGGCAACGACTACCCGCTGCCCTATGTGCGCTTCACCGAGCAGCGCAACATGGCCACCTTCCTCGACCTGGTGTCCCAGGGCAAGGTCGACGTGCGGTCGCTGATCAGCCACCGCTATCCGGTCGACCGGGCGGCCGACGCCTACCACCTGATCGAGGGCGCCAAGACCGAGCCCTACCTGGGCATCGTGATCCAGTACGCGGCCGCCGCCGGCCAGGCGCCGGCCGCGGGGCGCCAACCCCCCCCCCCCCCCCCCGGCGCACTTGCCGGTCACGCGCGCCAAGATCGGCCTGTCGTTCTTCGGCGCCGGCAACTACGCCACCGCCAGCCTGCTGCCGCTGCTCAAGCACATGGACCAGGTCGAGTTCCGCGGCCTGGTCACGGCCAGCGGCCGCACCGCCCAGGGGGTGGCGCGCCAGTTCGGCTTCGCCTTCTGCGCCGGCGCGTTCGACGAGCTGCACGCGGCCGACACCGACGCGGTGCTGATCACCACCCGCCACGACACCCACGCCGGCGCCACCGTCGCCTCGCTGCGGGCCGGCAAGCACGTGTACGTGGAAAAACCGCTGGCGCTGACGGTGGCCGAGCTGGCCACGGTGCGGCAGGCGCTGGCGGCCGGCGCCAGCCAGCTGATGGTGGGCTTCAACCGCCGCTTCGCGCCGTCCACGCAGGACGTGCGCCAGCACTTCGCCGCGGTCCAGAGCCCGCTGGTGGTGTGCATCCGCGTCAACGCCGGCGCCATCCCGGCCGACCACTGGATCCAGGATCCCCTGCTGGGCGGCGGCCGCGTGATCGGCGAGGCCTGCCACTTCGTCGACCTGGCGTCGGCGCTGGTGGGGCGCCGACCCGCTGCGCGTGAGCACGGTCGGCAGCGCCAAGCGCCAGGTGTCGGCCATGCTCAACGACAACGTCATCATCACGCTGAGCTACCCGAACGGCTCGATCGCCACCATCGTCTACACCGCCGACGGCGCCAAGGCCATGCACAAGGAGCGG
This sequence comes from Duganella sp. BJB1802, assembly GCF_013369445.1. Lineage (NCBI taxonomy): Bacteria > Pseudomonadati > Pseudomonadota > Betaproteobacteria > Burkholderiales > Oxalobacteraceae > Duganella > Duganella sp. BJB1802. The sequence goes on from NZ_JABWEF010000020.1 coordinate 28,631, forward strand.
GTCGAGGTGTTCGGCGGCGGCCGCAGCGCGGTCATCGACGACTTCCGCGAAACCACCCTGTACGTCGGCGACAACAAGGTCCAGGTCAACAAGCTGTCGACCCAGGACAAGGGCCAGAAGGCCATGCTGGCGCAGTGGTGGCCAGGCTGGCGCTCAACTGCCTGCGTACGTGCCGGCCGCGCACGCTGCTGGCCAGCAACCTGGCGACCATCCTGGCGGTCGAGTCGCTGGCGCTGGGCACCGCGCTCGAACTCGACGCCGCGCTGTCGGCGGCGTGAGCGGGGCCGCCCGATTGCTGGCGGTCTGTTGTTTAAATACTATATAATGTTGCTTTATCGCGGGCCGCGGGCACACCGCCGGCGGCGCCGCGATGTGACGCGCTTGCGCACTCTGGAACCAGGAAATGACGTCTCAGCTTATGATGGTATTGCCCAGTTTGCTCAGGGCGGGTGCGGAAAACCAGGTGGTCGATCTGGCCAACCGCATCGATCCGGCGCGCTTCGGCGTGCATCTGTTCACCTTCGAACCCCAGCTCGACCAGCTGGCGCGCCTCGACGCGCGCCGGGTGCGCCATGTGCACGGGCTGCGCGCGGGCCGCTTCGACCTGGGGCCGGCGCGCGCTGGCGCGCGAGATCGACGCCGCCGGCATCGACGTGGTCCATTGCACGCTGCAGATCGCGCTGCTGGTGGGCTGGCTGGGCGTGCGGCTGTCGCGCCGGCGGCCGCCGCTGGTGGTGGCGGTGCACACCACCATCAACCGCCACGCCAAGGCCGAATGGCTGGACCGGCTGCTGTACCAGTGGCTGATGCGCCGGTGCGCGCGCATCGTGTTTGTCTGCGACGCCCAGCGCGCCCACTGGGAGGCCAAGTACCCCTTCATGGCCGCGCGCTGTTGACGGTGCACAACGGCTTTGCATCGACGTCGGCCGCTGACCCAGCGGCGGCGCGGCGCGGCGCCGAGCTGCAGCGCGCAGGGCATCGCCCGGCGACGCGCTGGTGGTGGCCCACGTGGCGGCGTTCCCGGCCGGAGAAGGCGCGCACGGGCTGGGTGCTGGCCGCGCTGGCGGTGGCCGTGCGTACGCTGCCGCGGCTGGTGGTGCTGTTTGCCGGCGACGGGCCCCTGCGCGCCGGCATCACCGAGCAGGCGCGCCAGCTCGGCCTGGCCGCGCATGTGCGCTTCCTGGGCAACCTGCCGGACGTGCGGCCGGTGCTGGGGGCGGCCGACTTCTCCGTGCTGCCGTCGGTGGCCGAGACGTTTTCGCTGGCCATGCTCGAATCGCTGGCGCTGGAGGTGCCGATGATCGCCTCCGACCGCGGCGGCGCGCGCGAGGCCGTGCTGGACGGCGAGACCGGCCTGATCGTGCCGCCCGGCGACAGCGGCGCGCTGGCCGCGGCCATGCTGGCGCTGGGCGCGGACGGCGCGCTGCGGCGCCGCATGGGCGAGCGCGGCCGCGCGCTGGTGCTGGCGCGCTACTCCGTCGACACCATGGTGGCCAAGACCGAGGCTGCGATCGCAGCCAGCCTGGCGTGAGCCGGCCGACGCCGGACCTATTGAGGGGCATGCATGCCGATTGAAGATTTCCTCCACCCGCTGCTGGCGGCGTACATCAACTCGCCGCAATGGCTTAAGGCCACGGTCGGCCGCCTGTACGCGGTGCTGCCGGCCTCGCTGCGCCACGGCGCCAGCTACGGCCACTATCTGGCCGAGGCGGGCATCAGCGACGGCGCCGCGCTGCGGGCGCTCAGCCGCGCCAAGCTGGCCAAGGCGCTGCGCTGGGCGATCGAGACGGTGCCGGCCTACGCCGGCTACCGCCATCTGCTGGCCGGGCTGGACGACCCCGAGGCGGTGCTGCGCCAGTTGCCGCTGACCGGCAAGGAGGACATCAAGCGCCAGCCGGACGCCTACCTGTCGACCGCGTTGCCGGCCAGTAAGCGTTTTCCCACCTTCACCGGCGGCTCGACCGCCACGCCGATGATGTTGTACCTGCACCGCGGCGTGTCGCGCGCCAAGGAGCACGCCTACGTCAAGAATTTCCACGCGCGCGTGGGCCTGCGCGACAGCGACGTCATCCTGGCCTTGCGCGGGCGCAACGTGCCGACCGCGCGCGACGGCGGCGCGCTGTGGATGTACGAGCCGATCAAGCGCCACCTGATCCTCAGCTCGGACCACCTGGTGCGCGACAACATGGCCGAGTACATCGAGGCCATGCGGATCTGGAAGCCGCGCTACATCAGCGCCTTCCCGTCGGCGGTGTACCCGCTGGCGCGCTGGCTCAAGGAACATCCCGACCCCGAGGTGCAGGGCCGCATCCAGGCCGTGATGCTGTTCTCGGAAAACGTCTACGACAACCAGAAGGCGCTGCTGCGCGAGGTGTTCGACTGCCCGGTGCTGCAGCACTACGGCCACACCGAGCGGGTGCTGATGGCCGCCTCGATGCCGGACGACGAGCGCTGCTTCTTCTGGCCGCAGTACGGCCACTTCGAGCTGGTCGACCAGCACGGCGTGCCGATCACCACGCCCGGCGTGCTCGGCGAGATCGTCGGCACCGGCTTCGACAACCAGGTCATGCCCTTCGTGCGCTACCGCACGGGCGACATGGCGGTGCTGTCGGCGCGCCCCCATCCGCTGCTGCCGGGCTTCCCGGCGGTCGAGCGCATCGAGGGCCGGCTGCAGGAATTCCTGGTCTGCAGCGACCACCGGCTGATCTCGATCTGCACCATGGGCGCGGCGCACTTCTCCGACATCGCCGACTTCGACCTGATCCAGTACGAGCAGCACCGGCCCGGCCACTTCGTGCTCAAGGTGGTCACCCCCAAGCACCTGGGCGACGAGGTGCGGGCCCGCATCGTCAAGGCGGTGGAGGACAAGACGCAGGGCGGCTGCAGCGCCGAGGTGCAGGAGGTGACGCAACTGGCGCGCACCAACCAGGGCAAGCAGCGCATGCTGATCCAGCACCTGGACATCAGCGACTACTTCGGCGCCTCGCGCGTCGAGTAGGGCGGCGCCATGCACGACGCGGCGCCGTGGCCGCCCGGCCGGGTCCTGATGTTCAGCACCGACGCCGGCGGCCGCGGCGGCGTGGCGGCGGCGGTGGCCGGGCTGGCCGCGCACGGCGTCGCGCGGCGCCACGGCGTGCTGCTGGTAGCTGTAGCCACCGCGACGGCGGCGCGCTGTTGCTTGCCGCCTTCGGCGGCGCTGGCCACGCTGCTGTGGCGCGGCTGAGTGGCGCGGCCGGCCATCGTCCACGCGCACAGCGCCTCGCGCGCCAGCTTCTCGCGCAAGTCGCTGCTGCTGGCGCTGGCGCGCCGGCTGGGCTGCCGCACCGTGCTGCACCTGCACGGCGGCGCCTTCGCCCAGTACGCCACGCGCGAGGCCGGGCCGCTGCTGCGCTGGTGGATCCGGCATCGCCTGGCGCAGGCCAGCGCGGTGCTGGTGCTGTCGGACAGCTGGGCACGGTTCGTGCGGGACCTGGCGCCGGCCGGCGGCCCGAGCGCCTGCTGTTCTCGGCCGCGCCGAGGCCGCCAAGGGCATCGACGAGCCGCTGGTGGCGCTGGCGGCGCTGGCGCCGGCGCGCGCTGCGGCTGCGGCTGCGGTGGGCGGCGACGGCGATTTCCGGCGCCGGCCTGCGCGCGCAGCGCTGGGCGGCCGACCGGCTCGAACTGCCCGGCTGGCTCGGGCGCGAACAGGTCGCCGCCGAGCTGGCGCAGGCGGCGCTGTTCGTGCTGCCGTCGCACCAGGGAGGGCTTGCCGATGGCGCTGCCGAGGCGATGGCCAGCGGCTGCGCGTGGTGCTGGCTAATGCCGGTGGGGCGGCATCCGCAGCTGGTCGAGTCCGGCCGCAACGGCGTGCTGGTGGCGCCGGGCGACGCCGCCGCGCTGGCCGCGGCGCTGGCGGCGCTGGCTGACGACGACGCGCTGCGCGCGCGGCTGGGCGCGGCGGCGCGCGGCACGATACAGGGTCGGCTATGGCAGCGGCCATGACCGATAAACTGGCGGGCGTGTATGCGCGGCTGGCGCCGATGGCGGCCGGCGCGCGCCACGCCGGCGGGCTGCCGTCCCCCCAGGACGGCGTACAAGAGGATCACGATGGCAGCAATTCCCACTAGCCGTCTGGGCTGGCTACTGCGCCGGCTCAGCCGCATTTCCCCGGCCGAGGTGCCGTACCGCGTGCACGGCGTGCTGCGCGCCGCCGCCCAGGGCCGCGGCTGGTTCGACGCGGCGCGGTGCCGCCGACGCCGCTGACGCCGGCTGGGGCCCGTCTCTGGCTGAGCGCCCTGGCCGACGCCGGCGGCCGCGCTGAGTGCTGGCCGCCGCCGACGCCCTGATCGCTTGGCGTGCCGGTGTTCGACACCGTGGTGCCGCTCGAGGACGGCGCCCCGGCCTGGAACCGCGACCCCCGGACCGGCACCGAGATCCCGCTCAGCTTTGGGCTGGACATCGATTTCCGCCACCTCGGCGACGGCCTCGACATCAAGTACCTGTGGGAGCTCAACCGCCATGTCTGGTGGGTGCCGCTGGCCCAGGCCTGGCAGGTCAGCGGCCAGGCGCGCTACCTGGCGCTGCTCGGCCGCCTGATCGACAGCTGGCTCGACGCCTGCCCCTACGCGCGCGGCGCCAACTGGTCGTCGCCGGTCGAGCACGGCATCCGCCTGATCAACTGGAGCATCGTCTGGCACCTGACCGGCGGCCGACGGGCTTCCGCTGTTCGCCGGCGCGGCCGGCGGCGCCCGGCGCGCGCGCTGGCTGGCCTGCATCTACCAGCACATCCGCTTCGCCAGCGACAATTATTCCTTCCATTCCTCGTCCGACAACCACCTGATCGGCGAGGCGGCCGGCGTGTATGTGGGCGCCGTCACCTGGGACCGCTGGACGCCGGTGCGCGCGCTGGGGCGGCGCGCCGCCGCCATCCTCGAGCAGGAGATCGTGCGCCAGTACGCGCCGGACGGCGTCAACCTCGAGCAGGCGCTGTGCTACCACAAGTTTTCGCTGGAATTCGCTGATAAAATGCGGCTGGCCGTGGCGCCGCCGCCGGCCAGCGCTTCAGCGCCGCTCGACCGCCGCATGCACGCCGCGCTGCTGTTCCTGGCCGCCATGCTGGACCGCTACGATTGGCGAGCTGATCGGCGACGCCGACGACGGCAAGGCGTTCCGGCTGGCCGGCGACGGCGCCGGCACGCCCTCTACGAGGCAGATGCTGGCGGCCGGCGCCCGGCTGTACAGGCGCCGCTGCTGCAGGCCAAGCTCGACGCGCTGCGCGCTGCCACGCCGGCGCGCAGCAGCCTGCGGGCGTCCGGCCTTCATCTCGGCCTACGGCAGCTATGGCTCGGCGGCCTGGCCGACCCTGTTTGCCGACGGCGGCTACCTGGTGGCCGACCACGGCCCGGCCGCCGACGCCGCGCTGCGCCTGATCATGGATGTCGGCCCGCTGGGCTACAACCGCATCGCCGGCCACGGCCACGCCGACGCGCTGGCGCTGCTGCTGGCGGCCGAGGGCGAGGACTTCCTGATCGATCCGGGCACGTACTGCTACAACGCGGCGCCGGCGCTGCGCCATTATTTCCGCGGCACGGCGGCCCACAACACGGTGCAGATCGACGCCGACGACCAGTCGGTCTACGGCGGCAGCTTCCTGTGGCTGCGCGACGTCGCCAGCCGGGTGCACCGCCACCAGGACGACGGCGCGCTGCTGCGGATCGAGGCCAGCCACGACGGCTACCTGCGCCTGGCCGACCCGCTGCGCCATGTGCGCGGCGTGACGCTGGACCGCGCCGCCGGCGTGCTGGCGGTGGAGGACCGCTTCGAGTGCGGCGCCGCCCACCAGGCGGCGCTGCACTGGCATTTCGCGCCGCACTGCCGGCTCGAGGCCGACGGCGCGGCCTGGCTGGCGCACGGCGCCGGCGCCACGCTGCGCATCGAGTTCGACGCCCCCGGCTGCGGCGTGACGCTGGTGTGCGGCCAGCAGCAGCCGCCGCTGGGCTGGTGCTCGCCGCGCTTTTATGAACGCCAGCCGTGCCCGGTGCTGCGGGTGGCCGGTCCGGTCGACGCCGGCAGCCGCCTGCGCAGCCGCTTCACCCTGCTGCCGCGCTGATGACCACGAACCCACAGAACACAAGGACAGGCATGCGCATCTGGTTTGAACTGACGAATTCGCCCCACATCAATATGTTCGCGGCCATGATCCGCGACCTGGAACGCGAGCACGAGGTGATCATCACCTGCCGCCCGCTGGCCAACACCATCGACCTGCTCGACCTGCACGGTTTCCGCTACACGGTGGTGGGCCAGCACTACGGCGGCAAGCTGTCGGCCAAGCTGTTCGGCTTCCCGGTGCGGGTGTGGCAGCTGTGCCGCTTCCTGGCCGGGCGCCGGGTCGACGTCGCCATCTCGCAAAGCTCGTTCCACTCGCCGGTGGTGGCGCGGCTGATGGGGATACGCTCGATCTACATGAACGACAACGAACACGCGATGGGCAACATCCCGGCCTTCCTGTGCGCCGACCGCATCATGGTGCCGGAATTCCTCAGCATGGAGAAACTGCGCAAGCAGTGGGCCAACCCGCGCAAGGTGCTGCCTTACCCGGGCGTCAAGGAGGGGCTGTACCTGTGGGAGCTGGACCAGCGCCTGGCGCAGGCGGCGCCGGCCGAACGGGCGACGCGCGCGCGCAAGACCGTGTATATTCGCCCCGAGCCGTGGACCGCCCAGTACTACAAGGGCAGCCGCAACTTCCTCGACGAGCTGGTGCTGGGCATGAAGGACCACGTCGACGTCGTGCTGCTGCCGCGCGGCAAAGAGCAGGGCGTGCACTACCAGCACGCCCGCTTCGCCGGCGTGCGGGTGGTGGCCACGGCGCTCGACATCGCCGACATCGCGCCCGACTGCGACCTGTTCATCGGCGCCGGCGGCACCATGACGCGCGAGATGGCGGTGCTGGGCGTGCCGACCATCTCGGTCTACCAGGACGCATTGCTGGACGTCGACCTGCATCTGCTGCAGCAGGGCGCCTTCCTGCACCTGCCGCAGCTGACCGCGGCGCAGGCGCTCGAGTGCCTGCGCCGCGCCGCCCAGCAGCCGCCCAACCGTGGCCTGCTGGACAAGGGCAAGGACGCCTACGCGCTGGTCAAGCGCACGCTGCTCAACCAACACTGAACACACCAATCACCTGTCAGAGGAAAATGAAATGATACGTCTCGCTGTAGTAGGTCTGGGCAAAATGGGGTTGTCGCACCACGCGATGATCAACGCGCACGCGCGCGTCAAGGTGGCCGCCGTGTGCGACGCCACCGGCTATGTGCTCGATGTGCTGAAAAAATATACCGGGGTGCCGACCTACACCGACTTCGACGCCATGCTGCGCGAGGTCGAGCTCGACGCCATCATCATCGCCACGCCGTCGTCGATGCACGCGCGCATGGTCAAGGCGGCGCTGGAGAAGAACATCCACGTGTTCTGCGAAAAGCCGTTTTGCCTGGACACCGCCGAAGGCGAAGCGGTGACCCGGCTGGCGGAGGAAAAAGGCCTGGTCAACCAGGTCGGCTACCACTACCGCTTCGTCGGCGCCTTCCAGGAGGTCAAGCGCCTGCTCGAGCTGAACGCCATCGGCGAGGTCACCCACATGCTGGCCGAGGCCTACGGCCCGGTGGTGCTCAAGCCCAAGGGCTCGACCTGGCGCACCCAGCGCGCCGAGGGCGGCGGCTGCCTGTACGACTACGCGGCCCACCCGCTCAATCTGCTCAACTGGTACTTCGGCGCGCCGCGCGGCGTCGGCGGCTCGGTCCTCAACAACATCTTCTCGGCCGACACCGACGACGAGGTGTTTTCCACGCTGTATTTCGACGGCGGCAAGAGCGCCCAGCTGTCGGTCAACTGGAGCGACGAGTCGTTCCGCAAGATGAGCACCAAGATCTCGATCTGGGGCAAGAACGGCCGCATCGTCGCCGACCGCCAGGAGGTGCAGGTCTACCTGCGCAGCGCCGACGGCCTGCCGGCGCCCTACCGCCAGGGCTGGAACGTGCGCTACACCACCGAGCTGACCGAGCCGGTCGACTTCTACCTGCGCGGCGAGGAGTACTCGGCCCAGCTCGACTATTTCGTGCGCTGCATCGAAAACGGCGCCGCCGCCAGCAACGTCAACTCCTTCGAGTCCGCGATGGCGACCGACCGCGTGATCTCGCAGCTGATCGCCGACGCCGCCAAGGGGCCGTCCGTGCTGGCCGGCGACGCCTTGCCGGAAGCGCCCAAAAAGAAGAAGGGCTTCTTCTTCGGCAGCCGCTGACCCGGCCTTTTTTCTACACAGCATACTGGAGCAGCAATATGGATCGTTTGTTATTTGGTGATAATCAGTTCTTCGGCGTCAACCACATGTCGGAGGAAAAGGCGCGCGCCCAGGCGATGCGCTTCCAGGACACCGGCGCCATCATCGAGGTGCTGGACCACGCCTACGACGAGGGCGTGCAGTCGTTCATGTGCACCACCCACGACCGCATCGCCGAGGTGTGCGAGCACATGCGCGCCGACCCCGTGCGCTACAAGGACTTCAAGTTCATGCCCTGCATGCCGTACGCGCACAAGTACGCCAACGCGGTCACCGAGGACGGCATGCTGGGCGCGCTCAAGCGCTTCATGCCGGACGAGGGCTTCCTCAACGCCGCGCTGCGCGGCGGCATGTCGCTGGCGACCAAGGATATCGAAGGCATCACCACGCTGCTGATCGACGCCGAGATGAAGATGTTCGCCGGCCTCAACACCCCGGTGATCTTCCTGCAGAACGTGGTGGTCGACCTGCTGCTGGGGCTGGGCTTCAAGGATGCGTTCCGCATCTTCGCCGAGCACGTGCGCAAGCGCTACAACGCCGAGCCGGGCTTCATCACGATGAATTTGCCCAAGCTGCTCGACGTGCTCGACGAGCTGGGCATCGAGAACCCCATCGTCTGCGCCAACATCAACAAGATCGGCTTCCGCATGTCGGGCGGCTTCGCGGCCTACGAGGCGGCGCTGCGCGAGCGCAAGTTCCGCGCGATCGCCATGTCGGTGTTCGCCTCCGGCGCGATCGCGCCGCAGGAGGCGATCGAATGGGTGTGCCGGCAGCCCAACATCGAGTCCATCGTGTTCGGCGCCTCCGGCCGCGGCAACATCCGGAACACGCGCGAACTGGTGGACCGCCACTGGCCGTCCGGCAAGGTCGAGGCGGCGTGATGAAGACCATCTACCTGGTGGCCGGCGCGCGCCCCAACTTCATGAAGATCGCCCCCATCGTGCGGGCGCTGCGGGGCCACGCGCGGCTGGCGTACAAGATCATCCACACCGGCCAGCATTACGACCGCGACATGAACGAGGTGTTCTTCGAGGAGCTGGGCATCCCGGCGCCGGACCTGTTCATGGCGGCCGGCGGCGGCAGCCACGCCGAGCAGACCGCCAAGATCATGCTGGCCTTCGAGCAGCTGTGCGTGGCCGAGCGGCCCGACGCGGTGCTGGTGGTGGGCGACGTCAATTCCACGCTGGCGTGCTCGATCGTCGCCAAAAAGCTCAACATCCCGGTGGCCCACGTCGAGGCCGGCCTGCGCAGCGGCGACATGACCATGCCCGAGGAAATCAACCGGCTGGTCACCGACAGCATCTCGGACTGGTTCTTCGTCACCGAGCCGAGCGCGGTCGGCCACCTGCGGCGCGAAGGCAAGCCGGAGGCGGCCATCCACTACGTCGGCCACGTGATGGTCGACAACGTGCTGTACCAGGCCGAGCAGCTCGCCGCCGGCGACCGCAGCCGCTACGAGGGCAGCGCCTACAAGGCCGCGCACCCGCGCTACGGCGTGGTCACGCTGCACCGCCCCAGCAACGTCGACGACGCCGCCATGATGGGCCGCATCGGCGCCGCGCTGACCGAGATCGCCGCCGAGCTGCCGCTGATCTTCCCGGTGCATCCGCGCACCCGCGCCAACCTGGAGCGCTTCGGCATCGCGCTCGGGCCGAACGTCACGCTGGTCGGCCCGCAGGGCTACATGGCCTTCCTGAACCTGTGGAAGGACGCGGTCATGGTGCTGACCGACAGCGGCGGCCTGCAGGAGGAGACCACGGCGCTGGGCGTGCCGTGCATCACCATCCGCGACAACACCGAGCGGCCGGTGACGGTGGACGAGGGCAGCAACGTGCTGGCCGGCACCGACCCGGCCACCATCGTGGCCGAGGCGCGCAAGGTGCTGGCCGGCCAGGGCAAGCAGGGCCGCCGTCCCCACCTGTGGGACGGCCAGGCGGCGCAGCGCATCGTCGCGGTGCTGGACCGGCAACTGGCGGCCGCTGGCGCCACAACGTGATCGAGGAGCGAGCAATGGCGGCAAGGAAGATATTGGTGACGGGCGGCATGGGCTATATCGGCTCGCACACGGTGGTGGAGCTGCTGGCCGCCGGCCACGAGGTGGTGGTGCTGGACAATCTGTGCAACGCCCGGGCCTCGGTGCAGGCGCGGGTGGAGCGCATCGCCGGCCGCCGCTTCACGCTGGTCGAGGGCGACGTGCGCGACCGCGCCGCGGTGGACGCGCTGTTCGCCGCCCACCGGATCGACGCGGTGATCCATTTCGCCGGCCTGAAGGCGGTGGGCGAATCGGTCGAGCAGCCGCTGCGCTACTACGACAACAACGTCACCGGCAGCCTGGTGCTGTTCGAGGGCATGGCCCGCGCCGGCGTCAAGACGCTGGTGTTCAGCTCCTCGGCCACGGTGTACGGCGACCCGGCCTCGGTGCCCATCCTCGAGCACTTCCCGCTGTCGGCCACCAATCCCTACGGCCGCAGCAAGCTGATGATCGAGGAGATGCTGCGCGACCTGCACAAGGCCGATCCGGGCTGGCGCATCGCGCTGCTGCGCTACTTCAACCCGGTGGGCGCGCACGAAAGCGGCCTGATCGGTGAGGAGCCGAACGGCATCCCCAACAACCTGGTGCCCTACATCGCCCAGGTGGCGGACGGCCGCCGCGCGCAGCTGTCGGTGTACGGCGGCGACTACCCGACCCCGGACGGCACCGGCCTGCGCGACTACATCCACGTGGTCGACCTGGCGCTGGGCCACCTGGCCACCTTGTCCAAGCTGGCGACCGGCGCCGGCGTTTTCACCTACAATCTGGGCACCGGCCGAGGCAACAGCGTGCTGGAGATGGTGCGCGCATTCGAGGCGGCCAGCGGCCGTCCCGTGCCCTACCAGGTGGTGGCGCGCCGCGCCGGCGACATCGCCGCCTGCTACGCCGACGCCAGCCTGGCAGAACGCGAGCTGGGCTGGAAGGCCCGGCGCAACGTCGAACAAATGTGCACCGACTCCTGGCGCTGGCAGACCACGCCCACTGAATAGGAGACCAGCATGAAAGCGATGATACTTGCGGCAGGCAAGGGCACCCGCGTGCGCCCGTTGACGTACGATTTGCCCAAGCCCATGATCCCCATCCTGGGCAAGCCCGTGATGGCCTACCTGATCGAGCACCTGCACAAGTACGGCGTGACCGAGATCATGGTCAACGTCAGCTATCTGCATGAAAAGATCGAGGAGTACTTCGGCGAGGGCCACCAGTACGACGTGCAGATCGGCTACTCCTTCGAGGGCTACACCACCGACGACGGCGAGGTCGTGCCGCAGCCGCTGGGCTCGGCCGGCGGCATGAAGAAGATCCAGGAGTTCGGCGGCTTCTTCGACGACACCACCATCGTGCTGTGCGGCGACGCGCTGATCGACCTCGACATCAAGTCGGCGCTGTTCGAGCACCGCCGCAAGGGCGCGCTGGCCTCGGTCATCACCAAGGAGGTGCCGTGGGACAAGGTCTCCAGCTACGGCGTGGTGGTCGCCGACGACAACGGCCGCATCACCGAGTTCCAGGAAAAGCCCGGCCAGCACGAGGCCAAGTCCAACTTCGTCAGCACCGGCATCTACCTGTTCGAGCCCGAGGTGATCGACCTGATCCCGTCGGGCCAGACCTTCGACATCGGCTCCCAGCTGTTCCCGCTGCTGGCCGAGAAGGGCATGCCGTTCTACGCCCAGACCCGCAACTACAACTGGATCGACATCGGCAGCGTGACCGACTACTGGGAAACCTGCCAGAGCGTGCTGATGGGCGAAGTGGCCAACCTGCACATGCCCGGCATCCAGATCAACGACGGCCTGTGGGTCGGCCTGAACACCAGCATCGACTGGCAGGGCACCACCATCGAGGGCCCGGTCTACATCGGCTCCGGCGCCCGCGTCGAGGCCGGCGTGCACATCGTCGGCCCGACCTGGATCGGGCATGGCAGCCACATCTGCGCCGGCGCCCGGGTCGTGCGCAGCGTGCTGTTCGAGTACACCCGGGTGTTACCGAATGTTTCTTTAAATGAGATGATCGTGTTTAAGGACTATAGTGTCGACCGCGCCGGCGAGATGAAGCACGTGTCCGAGACCGATCCCGACTCGTGGGCCAACGCCCGCGACCGCCGCAGCAAGCGGCGAACCGAACACAGCAGTGATTTAACAGATAAGAGACTCAGAGCATGAAAATTTACCCAGTGATCCTGTCGGGCGGTTCCGGCACGCGTTTATGGCCCTTGTCGCGCGCCGTGATGCCCAAGCAGCTGCTGCCGCTGGTCTCGGAGCGCACCATGCTGCAGGACACCGCGCTGCGCCTGCACGGCAAGGCGCACATGATGGCGCCGCTGGTGGTGTGCGGCAACGAGCACCGCTTCCTGGTCGCCGAGCAGATGCGCGAGATCGGCATCGCCCCGCTCGGCATCCTGCTGGAGCCGGTCGGGCGCAACACCGCGCCGGCCGTGGCCGCCGCCGCCCACTACCTGCGCGCCATCGACGCCGACGCCGTCATGCTGGTGCTGCCGGCCGACCACGTGATCGACAACGTCGAGGCCTTCTACGCCGCCATCGGCCACGCTTGCGCCATGGTGGACGGCGGCGCGCTGGCCACCTTCGGCATCGTGCCGACCGGCCCGGAGACCGGCTACGGCTACATCCGCAGCGGCGCGCCGGCCGCCGCCGCCCACTGCTACGGCGTCGAGCGCTTCGTCGAGAAGCCGGACCGCGCCACCGCCGAGGGCTTCGTCGCCGCCGGCAACTACTACTGGAACAGCGGCATGTTCCTGTTCCGCGCCGACAGCTACCTCAAGGAGCTGGAGCAATACGCGCCGGCCATCGCCGGCGCCACCGCGGCGGCGGTCGGCAAGGACTACCGCGACCTCGACTTCTGCCGCCTGGACGAGGCCTCGTTCACCGCCTGCCCGTCGGACTCGATCGACTACGCGGTGATGGAGCACACCCGCCACGCCATCGTCGTGCCGGCCGACATCGGCTGGAACGACGTCGGCTCGTGGTCGGCGCTGTGGGAGGTGCAGCCGCAGGACGGCCAGCGCAACGCCACCCGCGGCGACGTCTACCTGGACGACGTCAGCGGTTCGCTGGTGCGCGCCGAGAGCCGCATCGTGGCCGTGGTCGGCGTCAAGGACGTGGTCGTGGTGGAGACCAACGACGCCGTGCTGGTGTGCCACAAGGACCAGGTGCAGCGCGTCAAGAACATCGTCGAGCACCTGAAGACCAAGCAGCGCACCGAGCACCTGCACCACACCAAGGTCTACCGCCCGTGGGGCTGCTACGAGGGCATCGACGTGGGCGAGCGCTTCCAGGTCAAGCGCATCACCGTCAACCCGGGCGGCAAGCTGTCGCTGCAGATGCACCACCACCGCGCCGAGCACTGGATCGTCGTCAGCGGCACCGCCCGCGTGACCTGCGGCGACCAGGTCACGCTGCTGACCGAGAACGAATCGACCTACATCCCGATCGGCGCCACGCACCGCCTGGAAAATCCGGGCAAGCTGCCGCTGCACCTCATCGAAGTCCAGTCCGGCAGCTACCTGGGCGAGGACGACATCGTCCGCTTGAAGACGTCTACCAGCGCGCCTGAGCGAGTCCACGGCGGCCCCGGCCGAGCAGCGGGGCCGCCGATTTTCGTCTTCGCGCGTGTGGCCCTCGCCTACGCCGTCCGCCACCTCCCGTTTTCCTGGAGCCGGCGGCCCCGCCCGCGCCTGGCCGGCCCGGCACGCGCGATATGCGCGCCGCCGCGATCGTCGCGGCGGGCCGATGCTGGATAAATCCGCAGTGATCGAGCAACCGGCGGCAGCGCGCGCGGCCGCCATTTCTTAAGGGAGGTGATGTATGAAGCGTATACAAACAGTGATGGCGGCCCTGATGCTGACGGGCGCCGCAGGCCTGCCGCTGGCGCATGCCGCCGACATCAGCCAGGGCGTGCACACGCTGGACCTGAGCGCCGGCGCCGCCGTGCTGATGCATGAATTCGGCGCCGGCAACGCCGGCAACACGTTCAGCGACCGCTACAATTTCACGGTGGACGGCGGCGCGGCGCTGGGCGCCCTGGTCGGCAGCCTGGACCAGGCCAGCCTGGGCTTGGGCGGGGCCGGCTTCGACAGCTTCAAGCTGTACAACTCGGCCGGCCTGTCGCTGGACGGCGCGCGCCAGTCGGCGCCGGGCGCGGCGGCCGAGGTCTGGACGCTGAGCGCCCGCCACCTGGTGCCGGACAGCTACTACCTGCTGGTCAGCGGCACGGTGCGCAACGCCGCCGCCGGCAACTACGTCGGCTCGGTGGCCATCAGCGCGGTGCCGGAACCGGCCAGCTATGGCATGCTGCTGGGCGGGGCCGGCATCGTCGGCTGGCTGGCGCGCCGCCGCAAAGCCTGACAATGACGCTATAATCTCAACGGAAGCCGCCGCTTCCGTTTTTTTATCACCCTCAACCGCGATAGACTTCCCTTGCGATTTTTCTTACCTCTACTGGCCGCGCTGTTGGCGCTGTCCGGCGCGGCCCGCGCGCAAAACGTCCCGGTCGCCGGCCTCACGGCCGCCCAGTTGGCGGTGGTCATCAACGACGACGAACCCAACAGCGTTGAGCTCGGCGAATACTACCGCAAGGCGCGCGCCATCCCGGCCGCCAACATGGTGCACGTGCGCATCCCGCACCGGCCGCGCAAGCTCGACGCCGAGCAGTTCGAGGCGCTCAAGGCGCAGATCGACGCCAGGCTGGGCCCGGACATCCAGGCCGTGCTGATGGTCTGGACCGCGCCGTACGCGGTCGAGTGCAACTCGATCACCTCGGCCTACACGCTGGGCCTGGACAGCGGCCTGTGCGCCAAGCCCTGCGCCCCGAGCAAGCCCAGCGGCTATTTCAATGCCATGGGCGGCAAGCCCTACACCGACTACCAGATGCGCATCTCGATGCTGCTGCCGACCGACTCGGTGGAAGCGTCGAAGGCCTTGATCGACCGCGGCGTGCTGGCCGGTTTCGCCATGCCCACCGCCACCGCCTACTTCCTGCGCACCAGCGACGCGGCGCGCAGCAGCCGCGCACGCTTCTTCCCGCGCTCGATGGGCGTGCCGTCGAAGAAGCTGACGATCAAGACGCTGCAGACCGACAGCATCGAGCAGGCCGACGCCATCGTGGTCTATGAGACCGGGCTGGCCCACGTCCCCAAGCTGAACACGCTGAAATTCGTGCCGGGCGCGCTGGCCGACCACCTGACCTCGTTCGGCGGCGACTTGCTGGCCGAGGGCGGGCAGATGAGCAGTCTGCGCTGGCTGGACGCCGGCGCCACGGCCAGCTATGGCACTGTCAGCGAACCGTGCAACCACTGGCAAAAATTCCCCAATTCGACGGCGCTGCTGGCGCATTACCTGCGCGGCAACAGCGCGATCGAGGCTTACTGGAAAAGCGTGGCCTGGCCCGCCCAGGGCGTATTTGTCGGGGAGCCGCTGGCGGCGCCGTATCGCCATTGATCCCGCCATGAAGAATCGGCCACGCAGCGCGACATGTATGTGAAAAGTGATGATATAATAGCAACTCAAATGGTCTGCGTCGTTCATTTCACATTAGGATAGCAATGCTCAAGGCACTTCAGGCAGGGCGGGCACTCGCAGCGATCGCGGTCGCGGCCTTCCATCTATCGATCAGCATGGGGATCGAGCGCTACGGCGGCAAAGCCGTCTTTGGCGAATACACGCGCTTTGGTGATCATGGCGTGGATTTCTTCTTCGTTCTTTCCGGTTTCATCATTTTATTCGCGCACGTGGATGATATTGGCCGTCCGGAGAAGTGGGCCGGCTATATTCGAAAACGTTTCATCCGCCTGTTCCCTATTTACTGGGTGTACTCGGTTCCATTTATTGTTTTGCTGCTGCTGGGATTCGGCACGGATGCGAAATTGCCGACGACGCTGGCCGACTGGGTGACCGATCTGACATTGGTGCGTTTCACCAACGCGCCGCCCATCCTGCCGCCATCCTGGACCTTATTTCATGAAATCGCGTTTTACGCGATTTTCTCGTTGTTGATCGTCAAGCGGCAGTTTGGCATCGCGGCGTTCGCGCTGTTCATGGCGGGGTGCCTGGCGCATTACAATTTCCCCGCCCCCGAGGCCAGGACGCCGCTGAACGTCTACACGGGAGCATACAATTTCTACTTTATCTTTGGCATGGGGGCGTATTGGCTCTACACCAAAGGCGGAAGCGGCGCGCGAGAACTTCTCGCCGGCCTGGTGCTTGCCGGCCTGGGCCTGGCCATGGGAGATTTGCCGTATCGTTCAGGATCGCTGGTGCTGGGGCTGGCGTTTGCGTTTATTCTGGCGGGCGTGACCAAGCTGGAGCTGGCTGGCTGGATACGGGTACCCAATGTGCTGAACTATATCGGCAACGCCTCGTATTCGATCTATCTGATCCACGAGGCGCTGGAAGGATTGTTGTTGAAGGTGGTGCTGCGCACCGGCATATACGGAAAGGCAGGCGCGGCGGCAAGCTATGGCATCGTCCTGGCCGGGACGGTGGCTTTGGGTTGCCTCGCCTACGCTGTGGTGGAAAAGCCGTTGCTTGATTTCTTGCGAAAACGTACTTTCAGCAACAAGGTGCGACTTGCCCATGGCGTGAAGCCGTAATACGCGCCCGTCTGCGAGCCAGCGCCAGCAGCGCCAGGCCCGCCAGCCACATCGTATAGCTGTACGGTTCCGGCACCGGGGGCGGGGCCGAGTCCGCTGCCAGCGCCAGGCGCTGCTCCGCGCGGCCGGCCGCAGTCGCCGCCACCCAGCCGGGCGGCCAGTCGGTGCGCGGCAAGCCGTAGTCGGCGTCGTCGGCCGCTCCGGGCCGCGACGGCAGGCGCCGCCACGCTTCAGACTGGTCGACACCGCTCTGATGGCGATTCCATTCCATGACCTCCTCATAGAGCGCCAGCCGCTGCGTCGGCGACAGGCCGTCGTTGAGCGCTTCGTCGGCAGCGCGCCCGGCGTCAACCATGCGGCAGGGGTCATATACCACATCGATATTGATTTTCCTGGGCGGCTTGGCGGGTTTCTTTCCAGCGGGCGGTTTGGCGGGCGCCCCGGCTTGGGGCGGCTGAGCAAGCGGGCAGCTGCCGTACTGCGACGACCCCGCCGGCAGGCCGGCGGCCGGCGCCGTCAACGGCGCCAGCAGGGCGCATACGATAGCGAAGTCGCGTAAAGTCTTCATGATGCACACTCCATGCGGCAGCGGCACGGCGCTGTCGCGGCAGGCGGGCGGGCGGCCCGTATTCTTAAACTGGCCATGCGCGGGGCTGGGGCGCGGGAAACGAAGATGGATCGCAGGGGTATTTCTAAATTGAAATTTTAATTGCGTTTAAGTAATGGTAGCACGGTGCCGGACCAGATGCGAGGGAAACCTTAGTCCGAACGGACTAAAGGGATGTCATCAAGGCGTCAATCCGCCGGCTTAATATGCAAAATGCAATTTCTGAAATCATTTTGTCAAGACCGGCGCGCCGACCTTTTTTCTACCCAGGACCCACACATGAAAACAACCTTCCACTCGCCGAACGCCCAGGCTGCCTCCACGCCGGGCCGGCGCACCATCATCGCCGCCGCCCTGATGGCCGGCCTGTCGGCGTCGGCCCACGCCGATTCGCCGGTCGTGATCAGCCAGGTGTACGGCGGCGGCGGCAACAGCGGCGCCACCATCAAGAACGATTTCATCGAACTGTTCAACCGTGGCACGCAGCCGGTCAGCCTGGCCGGCTGGAGCGTGCAGTACGCCAGCGCGTCCGGTTCCTCGTGGCAGGTCACCAAGATCAGCGGCAGCCCGGTGCTGCAGCCCGGCCAGTACTACCTGGTGCAGGAGGCGGCCGGCACCGGCGCCGGCGCGCTGCTCACGCCGGACAGCACCGGCACCATCCCGATGAGCGGCACCACCGGCAAGGTCGCGCTGGTCAGCGACGGCAACGCCTTGTCCGGCGCCGCCCCGGCCGGCGGCACGCTGGTGGACCTGCTGGGCTATAACGCCGGCTACTTCGAAGGCACCAACGGCCCCGGCCTGAGCAACACCACCGCCGCGCTGCGCGCCAACGGCGGCTGCACCGACACCGACAACAACGGCAGCGACTTCGCCACCGGCGCGCCCAATCCGCGCAACACCGCCAGCGCGCTGCATTCGTGCGGCGTGCCGCCGGCGCCGCCCATCGTCGCCAGCTGCCCGGCCAGCCTGGCCATGGCGGGCGGCTTCGCCGGCAGCGCCGACCTGAGCGCGACCGACGCCGACGGCATCGTCAACAACGCCGTCATCACCTCGACCGCCGTGCCCGGCATCGGCCTGGTGAACTTCCAGGCCGCATCGGCCGCCGGCGCCAACGCCACCGTCAGCCTGAGCGTGGGCGCCGGCGTGGCGCAGGGCAGCTATCCGGTCGTGGTGCGCTTCGACAACGACCAGTCGCAGCAGGCCAGCTGCACCATCAACGTCAGCGTGGCCTCGCCGACCGGCGTCACCCACAGCATTCCGCAGATCCAGGGCCCGGGCGAGACCAGCCCGTACGCCGGCACCGTGCAGACCACCGAGGGCGTGGTCACGGCCAAGGTCGGCTCCGGCTTCTTCCTGCAGGACCCGGTGGGCGACGGCGATCCGCTGACCTCGGACGGCATCTTCGTCTACACCACGGCCGCCAACAGCGGCACCGTGCAGGTCGGCGACCAGGTCCGCATCACCGGCACCGTCACCGACTACGCGCCGGTGGCCGGCGGCCACGCCTACACCGAGTTGCAGAACATCAGCGCCATCGTCAAGACCGGCAGCGGCATCGCCGTCACTCCGACCAACATCCAGCTGCCGTACGCCAACCTGGGCCAGGTCGAAGGCATGCTGGTGCGCTTCACCAACGCGCTGACCGTGTCGCAGCTGGAGTTCCTGGGCGACCGCGGCGAGGTGACCTTGTCGTCCGGCCGCCTGGAGGCGCCGACCAACCACTACCGCGCCGGCTCCAACGAAGCCAAGGCGCTGGCGCTGGCCAACGCCGGCAACCAGATCGTGCTGGACGACGGCATCTTCACCACCCCGACCACCATTCCCTACCTGGGCGCGGACGGCTCGCTGCGCGCCGGCGACACCGTCTCCGGCCTGACCGGCGTGGTGGACTTCGGCGCCAAGGGCGGCGGCGGCGCCGGCTTCAAGCTGCAGCCGACCGTGGCCCCGGTGTTCTCGCAGGATAATCCGCGCACCGCGCCGCCGGCCCTGGTCGCCGGCAACATCAAGGTCGCCAGCGCCAACGTGCTGAACTACTTCACCACCTTCACCAACGGCACCGACGTCGAAGGCCACACGGGGCAGGGCTGCGCGCTGGGATCGAGCGTCAGCAAGTCCAACTGCCGCGGCGCCGACAACCTCAACGAGTTCAACCGTCAGACCGCCAAGATCGTCGGCGAGCTCAAGTCCATCGACGCCGACGTCTTCGGCCTGATGGAAATCCAGAACAGCGGCGAGTACACGGTCGGCTACCTGGTCAAGGCGCTCAACGAGGCGATCGCGCCGGGCACCGGCTTCCAGACCTACGCGGTCGTGCCCAAGCCGGCCTCCACCGGCACCGACGCCATCCGTGTCGCCATGATCTACAAGCCGGCCGCGCTGACGATGGTGGGCGGCGCCATGTCCGACGCCGACAGCATCAACAACCGTCCGCCGATGGCGCAGACCTTTGTCGCCGCCAACGGCGCCAAGTTCTCGCTGATCGTCAACCACCTGAAATCGAAGGGCAGCTGCCCGACCGGCTCCGGCGGCGACGCCGACAAGGGCGACGGCCAGAGCTGCTGGAACGCCACCCGCGTCAACCAGGCCACCCGCCTGGTCACCACCTTCGCGCCGCAAGTGGCCGCCGCCGCCGGCGACGCCAAGGTGCTGATGATCGGCGACTTCAACTCCTACGGCATGGAAGACCCGATCAAGGTCATCACCGACACCGGCTACGTCAACCAGCTGGAGCGCTTCGTGCGCGGTGGCGGCGGCATGCCGTACTCCTTCGTCTTCAACAGCGAGGCGGGCTACCTGGACCACGCGCTGGCCAGCGCCGCGCTGACGCCGTCCGTGGTGGACGCCGCCGAATGGCACAACAACGCCGACGAGCCGACCGTGGTCGACTACAACACCGACGGCAAGCCGGAAGACAAGTACACCGCCGCGCCGTACCGCGCCTCCGACCACGACCCGGTCGTGATCAGCCTGAACCTGGCCGCGCCGTACAGCGACATCAGCGCCGGCGTCAAGACGTCCGCCACCGGCCTGGTGTTCAACCGCGCCGCCGGCAAGTACAGCTCGACGTACTCGGTCACCAACACCGGCGCGGCCGCGCTGAGCGGTCCGTTCCAGGTCGAGTTCGACGGCCTGCCGGCCGGCGTCACGCTGAGCAACGCCAGCGGCAGCCACGCCGGCGCGCCGTACATCACGGTCAACGCCGCCACGCTGGCGCCGGGCGCCACCGTCTCGTTCGCGCTGAGCTTCAGCAAGACCGGCACGGCCAACATCAGCTACACCACCAAAGTCTACAGCGGCAATTTCTAAGGATACGATCATGTTCAAACCAAACTTCTCCCTCACCCTGCGCCATGCCGCGCTGGCGCTGGCGCTGAGCGCCTGCGCCGGCCTGGTCTCGGCCCAGACCCTGCATGTCGAACTGAACACCGCGTCGCTGGCCGACGCCGGCTTCCTGGACCTGCAGTTCAATCCGTCGCAGGTGCCGGCCAGCTTCGCCAGCGCCACCATCAGCCACCTGTCCGGCTTTGGCGACCTGTCCGGCGTCGCCCTGAAAGGCGACGTGCAGCAGCACGCCGCCGGCTTCGTGTTCGGCAACACCAGCGACTACAACGATCTGTTCCAGGGCATCACGTTCGGCGGCAAGGTCAGCTTCGACGTCACCTTCGGCGGCCTGTCCGATGCGTCGCCGGCCGCACTGCAGAGCAAGTTCGCCGTGTCGCTGTATGGCGCCGACGGCGCCACCGCGCTGGGCAACTTCAACCCGCAGGACGGCACGCTGATGTCGATCACCTGGCAGCCGACCGCCGGCGCCGGCGTGCTGTCGTCGGACATCACCGACCGCACGATCGCCGGCGTCAGCGCGGTGCCGGAACCGTCGACCTGGGCCATGCTGGGCGCCGGCCTGGCGCTGGTGGGCGTCGCCCGTCGCCGCAAGCTGTCGGCCTGAATTTAGCGGCTGCAAAAAAAACGACACCGCGGTGTCGTTTTTTTGCATTTAGACGGCCACTTCTAAATCGCAAGCGAGACAGGCGGTCACTGGATATATATCGCCAAGCTCTGAATCCGCGATGGAAATCATATTAGTATTGCCAGATTGCTTGTTGCATAGTGTTTCCTTTGCACGGATTTGCTATGCCACCCGCCCATATCCTTGTCATTGAAAACGAGCCTGCGATCCAGGAACTCATCGCCCTGAACCTGAGCATGGCGGGCCACGTCGTCGCCCGCGCGCGCGACGCCGAAAGCGCGCTGCTGATGCTGGAAGACGGCCTGCCGGCCATGATCATGACCGACTGGAACCTGCCCGGGCAGTCTGGCCTGTCGCTGATACGCCGCCTGCGCGCGCAGCCGCGCACGCGCGACCTGCCCATCATCATGGTGACGGCCCGCTGCGGCGAGCCCGACAAGATCATGGCGCTGGAAAGCGGCGCCGACGACTACATGACCAAGCCCTTCAGCCCGCGCGAGATGGTGGCCCGCGTGCACGCCTTGCTGCGCCGCCTGCGCACCCCGGCGCCGCGCGAGCAGGCGGCCGACACCGTGCAGATGGCCGGCCTGCGGCTCGATCCGCACACGCTGCGCGTGACGGCCGGCGCCCGCGAGCTGGCCATGGGCCGGGTCGAGTTCAAGCTGCTGAACTTCCTGATGAACCATCCGGAGCGGGTCCACACCCGCGCCCAGTTGCTGGACCAGGTCTGGGGCAACGCCGTCTACCTGGACGAGCGCACCGTGGACGCCCACGTCGGCCGCCTGCGCAGCGCGCTGCAGCCCAGCGGCCACCAGGAGCACATCGAAACCGTGCGCGGCAGCGGCTACCGCTTCGTGGCCTGGGAGCAGGGCGCCGGCGCGCTGCGCGAAACTGCGCGGGCCTGACGATGGAGGCGCTGGTCATCCTGAGCAAGGTGGAGCAGGAATACCTGCTGCACGCGATCGAGGCGGTGCTGCCGGTGCGTCAATCGCGCCAGCTGTGCCTGTGGACGCAGGGCCAGTTCCAGGCGCTGCTGCCGCACCAGATCATGGTCTGCCTGCAATTCGGCGCGCAGGACGAGGTGCAGCATGTCGAATGCATGCACAGCACGGTGCTGGACGCCGGCCTGCTGGCCCGCCTGGGCGACAAGTCCGACGGCCTGGCGCTGCGGCTGGCGCGCCACTGCCGCGACGGCCTGCGCCTGCCGGCCATGCTGGACGCCAGCGGCGCCGGCGAAGCCAGACTGCCGCTGGCGCCGTTCATGGATGAGCTGCGCGCGCTGGGCCTGGACAACCTGCTGGTGCACGGCACCGAGCGCCTGCCGGGCGGCTCGACCTTCTTTGCGTTGTTCGGCCTGCCGCACCGTCCGCGCCCGCGCCACGCCTATTTCTTCGAACTGCTGCTGCCGCACCTGCACCTGGCGCTGCAACGGGTGGGCCAGCAACAGCGCCAGGCCCGCGCCGGCGCGCTGGCACGGCCGGTCAGCGCGCGCGAGATGGAGATCCTGCACTGGGTGCGCGAGGGCAAGAGCAACGAGGAAATCGGCCTCATTCTCGGCATCAGCGGCCTGACGGTGAAGAACCATCTGCAACGCCTGTACCGCCTGCTGGGCGTGTCCAACCGCGCCCACGCGATCGCGCGCGGCATGGCGCTGCACCTGTTCGAGCAACCCATCCCGCCGCTGGCCAGGGCCGCCTGAACGCCCACGGTTTGCACACCCCGCGCACACTCGCAAGAAAAGATTGTCGAGTATGCAAACCGCATGGTAGCCTTTGACTTCTAGCCTCAGGGCTTAGCGAATTAAGGAGTCGTTCGGATGGAAGTCGCAAAGTATCACCGTCAGACCGCAGCGCACAAGGCTGGCGGCTTTACCCTGCTGGAATTGCTGGTCGTTATCGTGATCATCGGTTTGCTGGCGGCGTATGTCGGTCCCAAGTACTTTGCCCAGTTGGGCAAGTCGGAAGTGACCATCGCCAAGGCGCAGATCGAGGCGTTTGAAAAATCGCTCGACACCTACCGCCTCGACGTCGGCCGCTACCCGACCACCGACGAAGGCCTGGCCGCCTTGCTGGTCGCGCCCGCCACGGCCGGCGCCAAGTGGAACGGCCCCTACCTGAAGAAGGGCGTGCCGCCGGACCCATGGGGCCATCCCTACCAGTACAAGGCCCCCGGCACCAAGGCCGAGTTTGAAATCACTTCGCTGGGCCGCGACGGCCAGCCCGGCGGTACCGGCGAAGACGCCGACATCACCTCACAATAAGCCTCGCCGACACGGAAAGCCGTTTTCGCCATGCAGTTCGATGTCCGCACCTTGTCGGCCGATATGGCCATATCCCATCTGGTGATCGATGGCCGCGACGAGGCCGACGCGCGCCGCCAGGTGGAGGCGCGCGGGCTGTACGTCAGCGCCATCGCGCCGGCGCGCGGCGGCCTTGGGCTGCGCGGCGGCAAGGCGCGCGGCAAGGGCCTCTCGCTGGTGCTGTTCAGCCAGGAGCTGCTGGCGCTGCTGACGGCCGGCCTGGGCATCGTCGAAGGCCTGGAGGCGTTGCTGGAAAAGGAAACCAGCCCGGTCACGCGCAGCGTGCTCGAGCGCCTGCTGGCCGGCCTGCGCGAGGGCCAGCGCTTCTCCGCCGTGCTGGCCGAGCAGCCCGAACTGTTCCCGCCGCTGTATATCGGCATCGTCAAGGCGGCCGAGGGCACCTCGGACCTGCCGCGTTCCCTGTCCCGCTTCATCGACTACCAGCAGCGCATCGACCTGGTGCGCGGCAAGCTGGTGTCGGCCGCCATCTATCCGTGCATCCTGCTGCTGGTCGGCGGCGGCGTCAGCCTGTTTTTGATCGGCTACGTCGTGCCGCGCTTCGCCGAGGTCTACCAGGGCGCCGGGCGTAACCTGCCGTGGCTGTCGCAGCAGATGCTCAACTGGGGCCAGTTCGCCGGCGCCCACACCACGCTGCTGTTGGGCGGCATCGCCGCCGTGCTGGGCGCGCTGGCGCTGGGCGTGCGCCAGCTGATGGGCAACGGCGGCTTCGCCCGCCTGCTGGCGCGCCTGCCCGGCATCGGCGAGCGGGTGCGTATCTACGAACTGTCGCGGCTGTACCTGACCCTGGGCATGCTCAGCGAGGGCGGCATCACCATCGTGCACGCGATCGAGACGGTGCAGGGCATGGTCTCGGCCGGGATCCGCCAGAATTTGCAGAGCGCGCGCGCCGCCGTCGAATCGGGCCTGCCGCTGTCGACCGCCTTCGAGGCCAACGCCCTGACCACGCCGATCTCGCTGCGCATGCTGCGCGTGGGCGAGCGCACCGGCGACATGGGCCCGATGCTGACCCAGTCCGCGGCCTTCTACGACGGCGAAATCAGCCGCTGGATAGAACGCTTCACAAGAACCTTTGAACCGCTGCTGATGGCCGCGATCGGCCTGGTGGTCGGCGCCATCGTGGTGCTGCTGTATATGCCGATTTTCGATCTGGCCGGAGACATGTCATGACGGCCCAGGCCACCCCGCACATCGCCGCCGTGGTGCCGGCGCTCGACACCGCGCTGGTCGCGCGCGCCCGCCACCTGCGCCAGCAATCGAAGCGCACGCTGGTCGAGGAACTGGTCGCGCTGACCGACATGGAACCGCGCCTGGTGGTGCAGGCATTGGCGCAGCCTTTCGGCATGGCGGTGCTGGAGACGGTCGACATGCTGGGCTACACGCCGGCCTTCGACCTGCTGCCGCTGTCGCAGGCCCTGGCGCGCCACTGCGTGCTGCTGCGCGGGCACGACGGCCTGGTGGTCGGCGTGATCGCCGATCCCTTCGACCTCGATCTGCAAACCTGGCTGGGCACGCAGGCGCGCGCCACGCCGCACGCGCCGCTGCAAACGCGGCTGGCGCTGCAGGCCGACATCCAGGCCTACCTGTCCAAGCAGGAGGAATCCGCGCGCGCCACCGACACGCTGCTGCCCGGCGCCAGCGAGGGCCGGCGCGACGGCAAGACCGCCGCCGTGCTGTCGTTCGCCTCGGTGTCGGAGGCGGCCAGTCCCGCCGTCCGCCTGGTCAACTCCACGTTGTACGACGCGCTGAAGGCCGGCGCCTCCGACATCCACCTGGAGAGCACCGCCGGCGGCCTGGCCGTCAAGTACCGCGTGGACGGCGTGCTCGATCACGCCACCTCGGTCAACGGCATCGACGTGGCCGAGCAGATCATCTCGCGCCTGAAGGTGCTGGCGGAGCTGGACATCGCCGAACGCCGCGTGCCGCAGGACGGCAGCTTCCGCGTGGAGGCCAACTCGCGCGAGATCGACCTGCGCGTCTCCATCATGCCGAGCATCCACGGCGAGGACGCGGTGATCCGTATCCTCGACAAGCGCGCCATGATCGAAGCCTACGGCTCGCTGACGCTGGAGGCGCTGGGCTTCGACGCACCGTCGCTGGTCACGCTGCGCGTGCTGGCGCAGGAGGCCTACGGCATGCTGCTGGTGACCGGACCGACCGGCTCCGGCAAGACCACCACGCTGTACGCCGCGCTGACCGAGATCCACAACGGCCGCGAAAAAATCATCACCATCGAGGACCCGGTCGAGTACCAGCTGCCCGGCATCCTGCAGATCCCGGTCAACGAGAAGAAAGGCCTGACCTTCGCCAAGGGCCTGCGCTCCATCCTGCGCCACGACCCGGACAAGATCATGGTCGGCGAGATCCGCGACCGCGAGACGGCGGAAATCGCCGTGCAGTCCGCGCTGACGGGCCACCTGGTGCTGACCACCGTCCACGCCAACAACGTGTTCGACGTGTTCGGTCGCTTCACCCACATGGGCATCGACCCGTATGCCTTCGTGTCGGCGCTGAACGGCATCTGGGCGCAGCGCCTGGTGCGGATCAACTGCCCGCACTGCGCGGCGCAGTACACGCCGGACGACCACGAGCTGGCCAGCGTGGGCCTGGCCCGCGCCGACGTCTACGAGTACCGCTTCATGCAGGGCAAGGGCTGCGGCGATTGCCGCGGCACCGGCTACAAGGGCCGCCGTTCGATCGCCGAGATCCTCACGCTGAACGACGAGATCCGCGAGCTGATCGTCGACAAGCGGCCGATCCGCCAGATCAAGCAGGCCGCCTACGCCAACGGCACGCGCAGCCTGCGCCAGGCGGCGCTGGAACTGGTCAAGCGCGGCGGCACCACGCTGGCTGAAATCAAACGAGTGACCTTGCATGCGTAGAGCAATAGGACAATCCCTGCGCATCGGCGTCTCCGGCTTTGCCGTGAGCCTGCTGCGCGTGAGCCGCTGGCGCGGCGATCCGGTCACCGTGCTGGCCGAACATGCGTTCGCGCCGTCGGGCGAGCACCCGTTCGACGCCATCGCCAACGCCCTGCGCGCGCTGTTGGGCGAACAGGAAGTCGGCGGCTGGCCGGTCAGCATCGTGCTGGCCGACGATCTGACGCGCCTGTGGCGCGTCGTGCCGCCGCCGGACGCCGCGCGCCTGGCCGACATCGAAGCGGCGGCGGGCTTCCGCTTCCAGTCGTTGTACGGCGAGTCGCCGTCGGCCTGGCAGATATCGGGCGACTGGAGCGCCACCCAGCCGTTCTTCGCCGCCGCCGTGCCGCGCGCCTTGCTGGCCGTGCTGGGCAAGGTGGCGGAGGAATTCAAACTGCACATCGTCGGCATCGAACCGCACTTCATCACCGCCTACAACCGCTGGCGGCGCGGACTGAAACCCGGCGCGTGGTTCGGCCTCGTACACGACCACCTGCTGACATTGGCCGCCATCGAAGCCGACGGCAAGAGCATTCGCGCCATCCGCACGCTGCCGATGCCGACCGGGCAGGGCGCCGACCAATACTGGCTGGGCCAGACGCTCAAGCGCGAGGCGCTGCTGCTGGACATGGAAGCGCCGGAGCTGCTGCAGGTCTGCGGCGCCGCGCCTGCCGCGTGGAGCAAGCCGGTGGCCAATCCGGCCCATATCGCATGCGCGGTGCTGGACCAGGCGCAGCAAGCGTCCAGCGGTGGCCTGTCGACCATGGCGCTGATGGCGCGCGGCGGGAGCGCGGCATGAAGAACATGCGTATCGATTTCGCCCCGCGCAGCCTGCGCCGCACCTTGTTCCACACGCATCCGGCGCTGTTGGCGCTGGGCGGCGCCGGCCTGCTGCTGTGCGCGGCCGCCGCGTTCGGCGGCTGGAAGCTGGTGGAGCAGCAGCGGCTGCGCGAGCACGAGCTGCGCCACGTGCGCGAGCGCGCGGCGGCCATCTCGGCGCGGCCGGTGGAAGTGGCGCAGGTGGCGATACCGGAAGGGCAGGCCGTCTTCGTCAACGGCGCCATCATGCAACTGAACCTGCCGTGGCGCGACCTGCAGGACGCGGTGGCCGCGGCCACGCCGCGCAGCGTGGCGCTGGTGGCGATGGAGCCGGATCCGCGCAAGCAGGTGCTGAAGATCACCGCCGAAACCAAGACCAGCGACGACATGGTGGCCTACGTGGCGGAGCTCAAGCAGCAGGAGCTGTTCTCCGGCGTGGTCCTGACGCGCCACGAAATCAATGAACAGGATCCCAACCGGCCGTTGCGCTTCCAGCTGGAGGCCACATGGGTAGCCCGATGAACAACGTCAACCTCGCCGCCTTGGCGCTGCGCGCGCGCCTGGTGTTGACGCGCGCCGGCGCGCCGGCCTGCATCGCCATCGCGCTGTGCGTGGCCGCCGCCGCCGCGTGGGCCTGGCTGCTGCCGCAACGCGCGGCGCAGGCGCAGTTGATGGCGCGGCCCTTGCCGACGCCCGCGTCGCTCGTCACCGCTCCGCCGCCGCCATCGGCCAACCAGAACCTGGCGGGTTTCTACGAGGTGCTGGGCGAGAAGCGCTACGCCGAGCAGCAGGTCAAGGTGCTGTTCGACCTGGCGGCCAAGAACAACCTGACGCTGAGCCAGGGCGAGTACAAGGCCGGCTACGACAAGGCCAGCCGCGTCAGCACCTACCAGATCATCCTGCCGGTGAAGGGGCCGTACCAGTCCATCTGGCAGTTCGCCATGCAAAGCCTGCGCGACATGCCGTTCGCGTCGCTGGACGAAATCGGCTTCCGCCGCGAAGCCATCGCCGAAACCACGGTGGAGGCGCGCCTGCGCTTCACGCTGTACCTGAAGGATGGCGAGCCATGAAGCCTTATCAGATCGCGATGGGCGTGGCGCTGGCCGCCGCTGCGGGCCTGGTGCTGTTTGGCGATAAGTCGTCGTCCGGCGACATCGCCGAGCCGGTGGCGCGCAACCGTACGACGGCGCAAAGCGTGCAAGCGCCCGCGCCGCGCGCCGGCAAGGACGGCAAGCCGCAGCCCGAGGTGGCGATCCTGCGCCTGACGCCGCGCGCCACGCTGGTCGGCGAATCCGGCGAGGCCACCTTCGCGGCGGGCGAGGGCGTGTTCCAGGGACAGAACTGGAATCCGCCGCCGCCACCGCCGCCGCCCGTGTCGAACGCGCCGCCGCCTGCGCCGGTGGCGCCGCCGATGCCGTTCACGGTGCTGGGCAAGGCCGTCGCCGACGGCGCCTGGGAAGTCTACCTGGCGCGCGGCGACAAGACCTACGTCGTAAAAAATCAAACCGTCATCGACGGCACCTACCGCGTCGAGAAGATCGCGCCGCCGCTGATGTCGGTCACCTATCTGCCTTTGAATCAGGTACAACAGATCAATATTGGAGTCCTCGACTGATGGCTAGTCATCTGAAGAATTTGGGCCGCCGCGCCGCGCTGCCTGCCATGCTGGCGATCGCCCTGGGCGGCTGCGCCGGACAAATGGCCTATCGCGACGGCCGCGACCTGATCGCCAAGGACCAGATCGAGGCCGGCCTGCTCAAGTTCCAGGAAGCCGTCAGGGCCGATCCGGGCAACGCGCAGTACCGCTCGGCCTATCTGCTGGAACGCGACCGCGCCACACTGCGCCTGCTCGACCAGTCCGAGCGCCAGCAGGCCGAGGGCCAGCTGGACCTGGCGGAGCAGGGCTTCCGCCGCGTGCAGGCATTGGACCCGCTCAACGAGCGCGCCCGCGCCGGCCTGCGCGCGCTGGAGCGCGACGCCCGCCAGACCAAGCTGCTCGCAGTCGCCAGCGCGCACGTCAACAAGGGCGAGTACGAACTGGCCAAACAAAAGCTCAACGCGATGCTGGTCGAGAACCCGGCCAACGAGAAGGCGCGCCTGATGCTGGCCGAGGTGAGCGAAAAGATCGCGCCGCCCGCCGCCGAGCCGGGCCTGTCGAAGGCCTACAAGCAGCCGATCTCGATCGAGTTCCGCGACGCGCCGCTCAAGCAGGTGTTCGAAGTGATCTCGCGCCGCTCCGGCCTGAACTTCGTGTTCGACAAGGACGTCAAGACCGACCAGCGCACCACCGTGCTGCTGAAGAACAGCACCGTCGAATCGGCGATCTACTTTCTGCTGCTGACCAACCAGCTGGAGCAGCAGGTGATGGACGCGAACACCATCCTGATCTACCCGAACGTGGCGGCCAAGCTGAAGGAATACCAGGAGATGACGGTCAAGACCTTCTTCCTGGCGAACGCCGAGGCCAAGCTGGTGGCCAATACGCTCAAGACCATCCTCAAATCGCGCGACGTGGTGGTCGATGAAAAACTCAACCTGCTGATCGTGCGCGACAGCCCCGAGGCGATCCGCCTGGCCGAGAAGCTGGTGGCCCTGCAGGACGCGCCGGAAGCGGAGGTGATGCTGGAGGTGGAGATCCTGGAGGTGAAGAAGGGCAGCGTGATGGACCTGGGCGTGGTCTGGCCGACCGGCATCGGCCTGACGCCGCTGTCCACGTCGGGCGGCACCGGCATCACCATCCGCGACCTGAATAACCTGAACCAGCGCACCATCGGCGTAACCGGCGTCACGGCCGGCATCAACGCCAACAAGAACGACACGGATTCCAACCTGCTGGCCAATCCGCGCATCCGCGTGCGCAACAAGGAGAAGGCCAAGATCGTCATCGGCGACAAGCTGCCGGTGATCACCACCACCGTGTCGTCCGGCGTGGGCGGCTTCGCCAGCGACAACGTGACCTACGTCGACGTCGGCCTGACGCTCAACGTCGAACCCACGGTGTACCTGAACGACGAGGTGGCGATCCGCGTGCAGCTGGAGGTGAGCAACCTGACCGGCACCATCACCACCAAGAGCGGCGGCACCGCCTACCAGATCGGCACGCGCCAGGCCACCACCATGCTGCAGCTGAAGGATGGCGAGAACCAGGTGCTGGCGGGCCTGATCAACAACGAGGAGCGCGGCACCGCCAACCACGTGCCGGGCGCCGGCGACCTGCCCATCGTCGGCCGCCTGTTCGGCAGCAAGCGCGATGACAACCAGAAGACCGAGATCGTGCTGTCGATCACGCCGCACCTGATCCGCAACGTGCAGCGGCCGGAGGCGTCGGCGTCGGAATTCTCGGCCGGCACCGAGGCGAGTTTCCGCCGCCGCCCGGACCTGAGCGCGCGTCCCGCCGTGGCGATGCCGCCGTCGCCGGGCGCCTTGCCGCCGCCGGCCGGCGCGCAGCCTTCGCCGCCGCGTCCGCCGGTGCAGGCGATGCCGCTGTCGCAGGGCCAGCCGGCGCCGCTGCCGCCCAGCCAGGGACAGCAGCCGCAGCCGGTGCTGCCGCCGCCTGAACCGGAGCCGGCGCCGATTCCGCCGGTGCAGCAGTAGGCGCGTGATGAAGCGCGTCCGTGGCTTCACGCTGATCGAACTGCTGGTGTCGCTGGCCATCCTCGGCCTGCTCAGCGCCCTGGTGGTGCCGACCGCCCAAGTGGTGGTGCAGCGCCGCCAGGAGCAGGAGCTGCGCGAGGCGCTGCACCAGATTCGCGGCGCGCTGGACGCCTACAAGCTGGCCTACGACCAGGGCCGTGTCGCCAAGGCGATGGGCGCCACCGGCTATCCGAAGACGCTGGAGTTGTTGGTGGAGGGCGTGCCGGACGCGCAGAACCCCAAGCACACCAAGATCTACTTCCTGCGCCGGGTGCCGCGCGATCCGTTCAACCCGGACGCCGCGCTGGGCGACGGCCAGACCTGGGGCAAGCGCAGCTACGCCAGCGACGCCGACCAGCCGAAGGAGGGCGAGGATGTCTACGACGTCTACAGCCTGAGCGACAAGACCGGCCTGAACGGCGTGCCCTACAGAAAATGGTGACCATGAAGACCAAAGGATTCACGCTGATCGAACTGCTGGTGGTGCTGGGCATCGTCGCGCTGATGCTGACGCTGGCCGTGCCGCGCTACTTCCCCAGCATCGACAAGTCGAAGGAGGTGGTGCTGGCCGATAACCTGCGCAATGTGCGGCAGGTGCTCGACCAATACTACGGCGACACCGGCCGCTATCCCGATTCGCTGGAGCAGCTGGTGGAGAAGAAGTACCTGCGCGCGCTGCCGGTCGATCCGATCACCGACAGCGACACCACGTGGATCATCGTGCCGCCGGAGGACACGGGCAAGGGCGGGGTCTACAACATCAAGAGCGGCGCGCCCGGCAACGACCGCAGCGGCAAGCCTTACTCCGACTGGTGATGAGGGCGCAGCGCCTGCGCCGCTTCGGCGGCTTCACCTACCTGAGCCTGTTGATCCTGCTGGCTATCATCGGCCTGGTGACGGCCACGGCGCTGAAGCTGGGTTCGGTGGTGCAGCGCAGCCGGGCGGAGATGGAGTTGCTCGATATCGGCGCTGCGTTCAGCGACGCCCTGAAAAGCTACGCCGACGCCACGCCGGCCGGCATGCCGCCGCAGCCGCCGTCGCTGAAGGAGCTGCTGAAGGATCCGCGCTTTCCCGGCACCCGCCGGCACCTGCGCAAACTGTTTGTCGATCCGATGACCGGCAAGGCCGAGTGGGGCATCCTGTATCTCGGCGACAAGGTCGGCGTGCTGGCGGTCTACAGCCTGTCCGACGCCAAGCCTGTGAAAGTGGGGAATTTCCCGGCCCGCTACACTGGTTTTGAAGGCAAGGCGCATATTTCCGACTGGAAGTTTTCCATGGCCTTGGCCGGGGCGGTGCCGACCGAAATGACGGGGCCGTCGCCGCGCGTCACGGCGCCCGCGCCTGGAAAGCAGCAAGCCGCTCCGCCATCGATTCCGGCCCCGCCGCCACCGCCGGTGGAGGCGCCGGTCAGCCCGCCGGAGCCGCCGGAAGTTCGGCCCGATCCGGCCGAGCCGCCCGTCCCCGAAACGCACGAAAAGCCACAGGAATAGCGGCTTGGAAGCCACATTCTTAAAAAATTTTCTATCGAATTGTCACAGTTTTTAAGTTTACCCCCCGACATTTACCCTGATATTTTCATAACATGGGAAAAGTTATTTAAAGGAAACTAAAAGTGGAAAAATAACAATTGGAATTAATATTCTTATGTTATGATTCTTCCCGAAGTACTCCTATTAACTATTCGGTGGTTGGCGAAAGCGCAGCCACAATTCGTTTGATTAAGGAAATCACATGAAATTGAAATCTTTCGTTGCTGGCGCTCTGCTGGCTGCCGCTTCGGTTAGCGCATTTGCTGCTGATCAACTGAACATCCCTGTGACCCTGGGCGTTGCCACGGGCTTCTCCGGTCTGTCGCTGCCAGGCGATGGCCTGCTGTCCGGCGGTTCCGACGTCCTGACCTTCACCGGTCTGGCAGCTGGCAGCTACAACGTTCTGCTGAACTACAGCGCGACCAACGTGAACATCCAATCCGCCAGCCTGAACGGCCAGTCCCCTGTGTTCATCTTCGGCAGCTCGTTCGCTAGCCTGGGTTCGTTCAACATTGGCACCAACTCGCCGTTCACCCTGACCCTGAACGGCACGCCAACCAGCGCCTCGTCGGCGTTCTACAACGGTTCGATCACCGTGACCGCCGTACCAGAACCAGAAACCTACGGCATGCTGCTGGGCGGCCTGGCACTGATGGGCGTTGTTGCTCGTCGCAAAGCAAAAAAAGCAGCTTAAGTTCTAGCCGCTGAATGTAAAAAAACCCGCTTCGGCGGGTTTTTTTACGTCCGGCATTTTGAGGTCATCGCGCGGTGCGCTTGATATCCCGCAGCCGGAAGCCCATGGCGAACAGCGCCGCGAAGTACACAGCCCCACACACACCGATCAGCAACATCAGCGCGCCGATCCGCAGCAGCGTGTGGTGCTGCAAGCCCAGCCAGTCCACCTGCTGTCCGCCGAACCACGCGGCCGCGCCCATCAGCACGCAGGCCACGGCCAGTTTGGCGCAGAACATCGTCCAGCCCGGCTTGGGCCGGTAAATTCCGCGCTTGCGCAAACCCGCGTACAGGAAGCTGGCGTTGATGCAAGCGCCCAGTCCGATCGACAGCGCCAGGCCCGACACCTTCAGATACGGCACGAATATCCAGTTCATCAACTGGGTCGCCACCAGCACGCCGGTGGCGATCTTGACCGGCGTGCGGATGTCCTGGCGCGCGTAAAACGCCGGCGCCAGCGTCTTGACCAGGATGATGCCCAGCAGCCCGGCGCTGTAGGCGATCAGCGGATAGGACGACTGCGTGGCCGCCTCGTCGGTGAATTTGCCGTAGTGGAAGAGGGTGGCGATCAGCGGCTTGGCCAGCGCGGCCATGCCCACCGCCGCCGGCAGCGCCAGCAGGAAGGTCAGGCGCAGGCCCCAGTCCAGCAGGTCGGAATATTCCTGCGGATCGCCGTCCGACTGCGCCTTCGACAGGCTGGGCAGCAGGATCGTGCCCAGCGCCACGCCCAGCAGCGCGGTCGGGAACTCCATCAGGCGGTCGGCATAGGACAGCCAGGAAATGCTGCCCTCGGCCAGGCGCGAGGCGATGCTGGTGTTGATCATCAGGCTGATCTGCGCGGCCGACACGGCGAACACGGCCGGTCCCATCTTTTTCAGCACGCGGCGCACGCCCGGATCGCCGAGGCCGGCCGCCGGATTCCACGACAGGCTGGGCAGCATGCCGATCTTGATCAGCGCCGGCACCTGGATCGCCACCTGCAGGATGCCGCCGACGAACACGGCGATGGCCATCGCGTAGATCGGCTGCTCCAGGTGCGATTGCAGGAACAGCGAGGCGGCGATGAAGGACAGGTTCAGCAGCACCGGCGTGAAAGCCGGGATCTTGAACTGGCGCCAGGTGTTCAAGATGCCGCCGGCCAGCGCCACGAAGGCCATGAAGCTAATATAAGGGAACATCAGCCGCGTCATCCAGACGGCGGCGTCGAAGGCGCCCGGTTGCTTGTCCAGGCCGGTGGCGATGAGGTAAACAAACAACGGCGCGCCGATGATGCCGAGCGCGCTGACGAACAGCGTGGACCACACCAGGGTGTTGGCCACATGGTCGGCCAGCGTCTTGCTGGCCTCCTGGCCGTGCTGGTTCTTGTATTCCGACAAGATCGGCACAAACGCCTGGGAGAAGGCCCCCTCGGCGAACAGGCGGCGCAACAGGTTGGGAATGCGGAACGCGACGATGAAAGCGTCCGTGTAGGCGCCGGCGCCGAAGGCCCGGGCAAACAAGGTTTCACGCAATAATCCGGTTACGCGGGACAGCATGGTCATGCTGGAGATGGCGGCTAGAGTTTTAAGCAAGTTCATGGGACGTGATTATAGTTGCTCCTGACAGAAAACATCGCTATAATCGCAGGCTGTACAGAATTCTGTTACGCAGACACTAATGTTTGGCAGGCAGTAGTTTGACTCACATGGTTCGGCAGACGCACTGAACGCACCTGTTTGGCAAACAATAATGTTTGCAAACGCACCTTTACCCTGTTTTAGGAAATTCCATGGCAAATACCGCACAAGCGCGCAAACGCGCTCGTCAAGCAGTTAAGCAAAACGCTCACAACTCGTCCCAGCGTTCGACCCTGCGCACCGCTATCAAGGCAGTTCGCAAAGCGATCCAAGGCGGCGACAAAGCTGCTGCGACGGCAATCTTCCAATCGTCCGTGTCGACCATCGACAGCATCGCGGACAAGAAGATCATCCACAAAAACAAGGCAGCTCGTCATAAGAGCCGTCTGGCAGCTGCCCTGAAGGCACTGTCCGCTTAATTCCCCTCGCTGGGATTTAAAGCAAGAACCCGCCTGGCTTCGGCCAGTGCGGGTTTTTTCGCGTGCGTGGACGTAAAAAAGCCGGCCCGGGGCCGGCTTGCTGGGGTGGCAGCGATTACTTGGCTGGCATCGAGGCGGAAGCTTCTGCCGATGCGGAGGCTTTCTTGTGCTTGGCTTTCTTAGCTTTTGGTGCCGATGCGGAGGCGGAGGCCGATGCGGAAGGGGCCGATGCCATCGGGGCCGAAGCAGCGGCCGAGGCGGATGCCGAAGCCGACGGAGCGGCGGCGAAAGCGGAAGCAGCAAACAGGGAGGCAACCAGGGCAGCGATGATCTTGGACATGATGAGTTCCTTTGGCAGTTGATTGAACCAGCTAAAAAAAACGAAGATTCATATGAATCTATCTCATTAACGCCGCCCAAAATTTCCAGTTGACACAAAAATGCTCGAAAAACAGAATTTTATGTGCTGCAACGCATCAATCTAGCCGGCCAGGTCCTTGGCCGACACTTCCATCCACTCGCCCGGCATCAGCGGGTGGGTCGCCAGCGAGATGGCGCCGATGGCGCTGCGCACCAGCCGCAGCGTCGGCAGGCCGACCGCCGCCGTCATGCGCCGCACCTGGCGGTTTTTTCCTTCCTGAAGCGTGATCGCCAGCCAGCTGGTCGGGTGTTCGGCGCGGCTGCGGATCGGCGGATTGCGCGGCCACAGCCACTCCGGCTCGGCGATCCGCACCGCCTTGCACGGCTTGGTGACGAAGTCGCCCAGGTCCAGCGGCGCCTGCAGCCGGGCCAGGCTGGCCGCGTCCGGCACGCCGTCCACCTGCACCAAGTAGACCTTGGCTTCCTTGTGGTCGGGATGGGCGATGGTGTGCTGCAGCTTGCCGTCGTCGGTGAGCAGCATCAAGCCCTCGCTGTCGGCGTCGAGCCGGCCGGCGGGGTAGATGTTGGGGATCTTCAGGTGGTCGGCCAGCGTGGCGCGGCCGTCCTGCGGGGAGAACTGGCACAGCACCTGGAAAGGTTTGTTAAATAGAATGAGTGACATACTTCTCTTCGGATGATTTTGGTGTAGGCTTGAAGGTTGTAATGAAAACCATGGCGCCTGTGAAAATACTGGTGCATAATGCCACACACCTGTCTTATGTCTTATAGAAGACTTGGCGGGAGCAGCCCGCTGCCCGCCGAGCGTCCACTTCGGAGAACACGATGTATCAGCATATCAAAGTACCTGCCGACGGCCAGAAAATCACCGTCAACGCCGATTTTTCCCTGAATGTACCAGATAACCCGATCATTCCCTACATCGAGGGCGATGGCACCGGCGTGGACATCAGCCCGGTGATGATCAAGGTGATCGACGCGGCGGTGGCCAAGTCCTACGGCGGCAAGCGCAAGATCAGCTGGATGGAGATCTTCGCCGGCGAAA
Source organism: Duganella sp. BJB1802 (assembly GCF_013369445.1). Lineage (NCBI taxonomy): Bacteria > Pseudomonadati > Pseudomonadota > Betaproteobacteria > Burkholderiales > Oxalobacteraceae > Duganella > Duganella sp. BJB1802. Next base: position 65,558 of record NZ_JABWEF010000020.1, read on the forward strand.
AATCGACCACCGTGTACGGCCCGGACGTGTGGCTGCCGGAGGAGACCCTGCAGGTGCTGAAGGATTACGTGGTCTCGATCAAGGGCCCGCTGACCACCCCGGTCGGCGGCGGCATCCGCTCGCTCAACGTGGCGCTGCGCCAGCAGCTGGACCTGTACGTCTGCCTGCGCCCGGTGCGCTACTTCACCGGCGTGCCGTCGCCGGTCAAGGAACCGGAGAAGACCGACATGGTCATCTTCCGCGAGAACTCGGAAGACATCTACGCCGGCATCGAGTACCAGCAGGGCTCGGAAGGCGCCAAGAAGCTGATGGACTTCCTGATCAAGGAAATGGGCGTCACCAAGATCCGCTTCCCGGCCACCTCCGGCCTGGGCATCAAGCCGGTGTCGATCGAAGGCACGCAGCGCCTGGTGCGCAAGGCGATCCAGTACGCCATCGACAACGACAAGCCGTCGGTGACCATCGTCCACAAGGGCAACATCATGAAGTACACCGAGGGTGGCTTCCGCGATTGGGCCTACGAGCTGGCGCAAAAGGAATTCGGCGCCGAGCTGATCGACGGCGGCCCGTGGTGCAAGTTCAAGAACCCGAAGACCGGCCGCGACATCATCATCAAGGATTCGATCGCCGACGCCTTCCTGCAGCAGATCCTGCTGCGCCCGATCGAGTACAGCGTGATCGCCACCCTGAACCTGAACGGCGACTACATCTCGGACGCGCTGGCGGCCCAGGTGGGCGGCATCGGCATCGCGCCGGGCGCCAACATGTCGGATTCGGTCGCGATGTTCGAAGCCACCCACGGCACCGCGCCGAAGTACGCCGGCAAGGACTACGTGAACCCTGGCTCGCTGATCCTGTCCGCCGAAATGATGCTGCGCCACATGGGCTGGGTTGAGGCGGCCGACCTGATCATCAAGTCGATGGAAAAGGCCATCGATTCGAAGAAGGTCACCTACGACTTCGCCCGCCTGATGGAGGGCGCGACCCAGGTCTCGTGCTCCGGCTTCGGCGACGTGATGATCGAACAGATGTAAGCCAGCCACCGCCGCGCAACAGCCCCGTTCCTGCAATGGAGTGGGGCTTTTTTTTGAGGGGAACCACGATGACGCCCACCACCGCGCCGCCGGCGCCGACCCTGTGGCAAGCCTTCCGATTCTGGCTCAAGCTCGGCTGTATCAGCTTTGGCGGGCCTGCCGGGCAGATCGCCATCATGCATCAGGAGCTGGTCGAGCGCCGGCGCTGGATCTCCGAGCGCCGCTTCCTGCACGCGCTCAATTACTGCATGCTGCTGCCCGGCCCCGAGGCGCAACAGCTGGCCACCTACATCGGCTGGCTGCTGCACCGCACGCGCGGCGGCATCATCGCCGGCGGCCTGTTCGTGCTGCCGTCGCTGCTGTTGCTGGTGCTGCTGTCGTGGCTGTACATGGCGTTCGGCCAGCAGCCGCTGGTGGCGGGGCTGTTCTATGGCATCAAGCCGGCCGTGACCGCGATCGTGCTGCAGGCCGCGCACCGCATCGGCACGCGCGCCCTGCGCAACGGCTGGCTGTGGGGCATCGCCGGCGCCGCCTTCGTGGCGATCTTCGCGCTGCAGCTGCCGTTCCCGCTGATCGTCGCCGGCGCCGCGCTGGCCGGTTATGCGGGCGGCCGTTTCCTGCCGCAGGCGTTCACGGCCGGCGGCGGCCATGGCGCGGCCCAGGCCTCGTACGGCGCGGCCGTCATCGACGACGACACGGCGCCGCCGCCGCACGCGCAATTCCGCTGGAGCAGGCTGGCGCTGGTGGCCGGCTGCGGCGCGCTGCTGTGGCTGGCGCCGATGGCGCTGTTGTTGGCCACGGTGGGCTGGCAGCACACCTACACGCAGATGGCGTGGTTCTTCACCAAGGCCGCCATGCTGACCTTCGGTGGTGCCTACGCGGTGCTGCCGTATGTGTACCAGGGCGCGGTCGTGCAATACGGCTGGCTGAGCGCGCCCCAAATGATAGACGGCCTGGCCCTGGGCGAAACCACGCCCGGGCCGCTGATCATGGTGGTGGCGTTCGTGGGCTTTGTGGGCGGCTATGCCCAGGCGCCGTTCGGCGCGGCGCTGTTGCCGCTGGCGGGCGCGGTGGCGGCGGTGCTGGTGACGTGGTTCACCTTCCTGCCGTCGTTCGTGTTCATCCTGGCCGGCGGTCCGCTGGTCGAGGCCACGCGCGACGACATCAGCTTCACCGCGCCACTGACCGGCATCACGGCGGCGGTGGTCGGCGTGATCCTGAACCTGGCGTTGTTCTTTGCGTACCACGTACTGTGGCCGGCGGGCTTCGGCGGCGCGCCCGACTGGGCGGCGGCATTGATCGGGGTGGGGGCTGCTGTGGCCTTGCTGCGCTACCGGCAAAAGGTGCCACGTGTGATCGCCGCGTGCGCGGTGGCGGGCTTGCTGTTCAAGCTGCTGGTGCCGGCGCTCTGATTGACGGGCGGCGCCGTCGGCGCCGGCCCGTCAATGCAGGCCAGCCTAGCAGGATTCTTCGCAGGCGTCGCGTTCGGCGATGCAATCGGCGGCGGGCTCGCCGGAATTCAGGCAGGCCTTATATGCGACAACGCAGTAGTAGGTGCAGCTGGCCATGACAGGCGCCGATGCCGCGCCGATACCGATTGCAAACAAAAACAGCTTCAATTTCTTATTCATGTAGCTCTCTCCCAATTGGCTGGACGTGGATGATGCCTGCAACCGTGTTGTCCACGCACACGGTCCCCGAATCGGGTGACGCTCAGCCGCCGGCCGCTGGCTTCAGTTGCGCGAGCGCGGCTTCGATGACAGGCACCTTGTAGCCGGTGATGCGGCGGTTGCCGATCAGGATCACCGGCACGGAGGTCTCGCCGAAGCTCTGGTAGTCCTGCTGGCCCTTGCCGCCTTGGTTGATGTCGATATCGGCGTAGGGGATGTGGTGCCCGTTCAGGTAGGCGCGTGTCTGGGCGCAGTAGGGGCAGCTCTTGGTGCCGTACACCACCACCCTGGTGGAGGCGTCGGGATAGTAGGCCTGGTAGTTGCCCTCGACGTAGGACGGCGCCATCCATTGAGGCACCTTGGAGGCCACGCGGCCCACACCCAGGCCCAGCGCGAGGATGGCGGCATAGGCCAGGCCGGTTTTGATCTTCTTGAGGTGTACGTTATTCATGCGACCCTTGGTAAGAGACGGACGGCGACGCGGATAGTGCCCGATAGACACTATTACCTTAACGAATAAGATTATGCATTCTTCAACTTGGACGATTCTATTCAATTGTCACGCGGCGGCGCGGGTGTCGGGGTTCTGCAACACTTGCCGGAAGGTAGGGACGAAAAAAAACCCCGCAGGGCGAGGTTTTTCACATCTGTTGCTTAAAGAATTAAGCGGACTGGATGTTGGAAGCTTGCTTGCCTTTAGGGCCTTGCGTGACTTCGAATTGAACTTTTTGACCTTCTTTGAGGGTCTTGAAACCGTTCATGTTGATTGCGGAGAAGTGAGCGAACAAATCCTCGCCGCCGTCATCTGGAGTGATGAAGCCAAAACCTTTGGAATCATTGAACCACTTAACTGTACCTGTTGCCATAAAAAGAACTTTCAAAATTAAAACGGATCACACGAGCCATAAAAGCAAGAAGCTTCTTGCCCCCTCCTCACGCCTCACTTCTTATCACCTTGTACATTTCTGCACGCAGTCGATAACGCATTGTTAGCGGACCAAATTCTAAAGTCAAGCAGATTTGTATGCATTTTGCTACTTTTAACTCAATTGGCGAAAAAGCAACTCTTGATTTTGGCTAATGGGTCGCCATCTGCGTCAAGTTCAGAAAACGCGTAAGATGGAAAACAATTGGATGGGCAGTGTGAAATGCCCATTGCATCAACCCCGAAAGCATTAGAATATAAGCGTATGGCAACCAAGCATGACACCGAAACCCTTTTGGAGCGGCAAGCGCTGAAGCCGCCACCTCTGTACCAGGTGGCGTTGCTCAATGATGACTACACCCCGATGGAATTCGTCGTGGCCATCATCCAGGAGTATTTCAACAAAGACCGTGAAACGGCCACGCAGATAATGCTCAGTGTTCATCGCTACGGCAAAGGAGTGTGCGGCGTGTTCTCAAAAGATATAGCCTGTACCAAAGTGGAGTTCGTTTTAACGCATGCACGCAAGGCGGGGCATCCCCTGCAATGTGTGATGGAGGAAGTATGATTGCGCAGGAATTAGAAGTAAGTTTGCACATGGCGTTTGTCGAAGCTCGGCAGGCACGGCACGAATTCATCACGGTGGAGCACTTGCTGCTGGCCCTGCTTGACAATCCTTCGGCTGCCGAAGTGTTGCGCGCTTGCGCCGTCAACATTGAAGACCTGCGCAAAACGCTGACCAACTTCATCGGCGACAACACGCCGACCGTGCCCGGCACGGGCGAAGTGGACACGCAGCCTACGCTCGGCTTCCAGCGCGTGATCCAGCGCGCCATCATGCACGTGCAGTCGGCGTCCAACGGCAAGAAGGAAGTCACCGGCGCCAACGTGCTGGTGGCGATCTTCGGCGAGAAGGATTCGCACGCGGTCTACTACCTGCACCAGCAGGGCGTGACGCGCCTGGACGTGGTCAACTTCATTTCGCACGGCGTGCGCAAGGACCAGCAGTCCGATGCCGCCAAGGCTTCGGAAGGCGTGGAGGAGGGCGCACCTGGCGGCGAAGGCCAGACCAAGGAGTCGCCGCTCGACCAGTTCACGCAAAACCTGAACAAGGCCGCCGCCGAAGGCAAGATCGATCCGCTGATCGGCCGCGAGGACGAGGTCGACCGCGTGATCCAGATTCTGTGCCGCCGCCGCAAGAACAATCCGCTGCTGGTGGGCGAAGCCGGCGTGGGCAAGACCGCCATCGCCGAAGGCCTGGCCTACCGCATCACCCAGAACGACGTGCCGGAAATCCTGCAGAACGCCGTTGTCTACTCGCTGGACATGGGCGCGCTGCTGGCCGGCACCAAGTACCGTGGCGACTTCGAACAGCGCCTGAAGGCCGTTTTGAAGCAGTTGAAGGACAATCCGAACGGCATCCTGTTCATCGACGAGATCCACACCATCATCGGTGCCGGCTCGGCCTCGGGCGGCACGCTGGACGCGTCCAACCTGCTCAAGCCAGCCCTGGCCAACGGCCAGCTGAAGTGCGTCGGCGCGACCACCTACACCGAGTTCCGCGGCGTGTTTGAAAAAGACCACGCCCTGAGCCGCCGCTTCCAGAAAGTGGACGTCAACGAGCCGACCGTCGAGCAAACCGTGCAGATCCTGCGCGGCCTCAAGTCGCGCTTCGAGGAACACCACGGCGTGAAATACTCGTCGTCGGCGCTGTCGACCGCCGCCGAACTGGCTGCGCGCTTCATCAACGACCGCCACCTGCCGGACAAGGCCATCGACGTCATCGACGAAGCCGGTGCGGCACAACGCATCCTGCCGAAGTCGAAGCAGAAGAAAACCATCGGCAAGACCGAGATCGAGGACATCATCGCCAAGATCGCGCGCATCCCGCCGCAGACCGTCAACCAGGACGACCGCAGCAAGCTGCAGACCATCGACCGCGACCTGCGCAACGTGGTGTTCGGCCAGGATCCCGCGATCGAAGCGCTGGCCTCGGCGATCAAGATGGCGCGCGCCGGCCTGGGCAAGACCGACAAGCCGATCGGCTCCTTCCTGTTCTCCGGTCCGACCGGCGTCGGCAAGACCGAGGTGGCCAAGCAGCTGGCCTTCATCCTCGGCATCGAGCTGATCCGCTTCGACATGTCCGAGTACATGGAGCGCCACGCCGTGTCGCGCCTGATCGGCGCGCCGCCGGGCTACGTCGGTTTCGACCAGGGCGGCCTGTTGACCGAAGCCATCACCAAGAAGCCGCACGCGGTGCTGCTGCTGGACGAGATTGAAAAAGCCCATCCGGACATTTTCAACATCCTGCTGCAGGTGATGGACCACGGCACGCTGACCGACAACAACGGACGCAAGGCCGACTTCCGCAACGTGATCATCATCATGACCACCAACGCGGGCGCCGAGAGCTTGCAGAAGACCTCGATCGGCTTCACGAATTCCAAGCAGGCAGGCGACGAGATGGCCGACATCAAGCGCATGTTCACGCCGGAGTTCCGCAACCGTATCGACGCCACCATCAGCTTCCGCGCACTGGACGAGGAAATCATCCTGCGCGTGGTCGACAAGTTCCTGATGCAGCTGGAAGAGCAGCTGCACGAGAAGAAAGTCGAAGCGATCTTCAGCGAGAAGCTGCGCAAGTTCCTGGCGAAGAAGGGCTTCGATCCGCTGATGGGCGCTCGCCCGATGGCGCGCCTGATCCAGGACATGATCCGCAAGGCGCTGGCCGACGAGTTGCTGTTCGGCCGCCTGGTCACCGGTGGCCGCGTGACGGTCGACCTGGACGACAAGGACCTGGTCAAGCTGGAGTTCCCGGAACCGCCGGACGCCGCGCCGACGCTCCCGCCGGAGACCGTCGAAGTCGAATAAGCCGCCCAGGCTCGACAAGAAACCCGCCCACGCAAGTGGCGCGGGTTTTTTTACGTCCATTGCCATATCGCAAAAAGCATACGGGGTGAAAGAAACGTTATTCTCTTTACACAAAGCTGTGCCAGAATTGCCGTTCCATTTGACAAACATTGAAACTGTCCCATGACCCTGTCCCGCCCGCTCTGCCTGATGTTGATGTCCGCCGGCCTGCTGTCCGGCGCCGCCTCCGCCGCCGACGCGTATTACCGCTATCCCGCCATCCGTGGCGAAGCCGTGGTCTTCACAGCCGAGGGCGACCTGTGGAAGACCGGCCCGCACGGCGGCGCCGCCCAGCGCCTGACCACCCACCCGGCGGCCGAGACCAACGCCGCCATCTCGCACGACGGCAAATGGATCGCCTTCTCGGCATCCTACGAAGGCGGGCAGGAAGCCTACGTCATGCCGCTGGAGGGCGGCCTGCCCAAGCGCATCACGTTTGAAAACAGCGCGGTGAATGTGCTGGGCTGGACCGCGCAGGGCGAGGTGCTGGTGACCACGCTCGACACCAAGGGGCCGTCGCGCAACAACGTTATCGCGGCGGTCAAACCGGGCGACCTGCAGCGCCGCGTGTTCCCCGTGGCGGACGCCAACGACGCCGTGCTGGACGATGCCGGCAAGACGCTGTACTTCACCCGCAACGGCCTGGCCCTGACCAACGACAACGTCAAGAACTACCGGGGCGGCGCCCATGCGCGGCTGTGGCGCTACGACCTGGCCGGCGGCGCGGAAGCGGTGCCGCTGCTGGCCTCCGACGCCGGCAACAACAAGCGGCCCATGTGGTGGCAGGGCCGCCTGTATTTCATCAGCGATCGTGGCGGCTCCGACAACCTGTGGTCGATGGCGCCGGACGGCAGCGATCCGCGCCAGCTGACCAACCACACCGGCTGGGATGTGCGCAACGCCGCGCTGGGCGACGGCCGCATCGCCTATCAACTGGGCGCCGACCTGCACGTGCTGGACCTGGCCGCCGCGAAGGACGAGCAGCTGGCCATCAACCTGGTCTCGGACTTCGACCAGCAGCGCGCCCGCCAGATCCGCTCGCCGCTGGAGAACCTGACCAACGTCCAGATCTCCGGTAAGGACGAGCGCCTGGTGCTGACCGCGCGCGGCCGCGTGAGCGTGGCCGGCACCGGCTCGCTGCGCCGGGTCGAGATCGCCGTGCCGCCTGGCGCGCGCGCTCGCGAGGCCGTCTTCAGCCACGACGACAAATGGGTGTACGCCATCGTCGACAGCACCGGTGAAAACGAAATCTGGAAATTCGCCGCCGACGGTTCCGGCAAGGGCGAGCAGCTGACCAAGGACGGCAACAGCCACCGCTGGCAGCTGTACCCGTCGCCGGACGGGCGCTGGCTGGCCCACACCGACAAGAAAGGCCGCCTGTGGATGCTGGACCTGGCGACCAAGGCCAACACCGTCATCGACGACGGCAGCAAGGCCGGCAACGACCGGCACGAGGATGTCCAGTGGTCCGGCGACAGCAAGAACCTGGCGCTGGTGCGCGCCGCCAGCATCGAGCAGCGCAACCAGATCGGCCTGTACAACCTCGAATCGAAGCAGCTGGCCTTCGTCACCGGCGACCGTTACAACTCGGTCTCGCCGGCGTTTTCGCCGGATGGCAAATGGCTGTACTTCCTCTCGGCCCGCAACTTCCAGCTGGCGAACGGCTCGCCTTGGGGCGACCGCAACATGGGACCGGTGTTCGACAAGCGCACCGGCGTGTACGCGCTGGCGCTCCAGCCGGGCAACCGCTTCCCCTTCAAGCCGGACGATGAGCTGAACAAGCCGGGCGACAAGCCGGCCGAGGGCGCGGCGGAAAAGGCCGTCGAGCAGGCAGCCGAGAAGGCGGTGGAAAAAGCCGTGGCCAAGGCCGTGCCGGAAAAGAAAACCGGCAAGGCGCTGCCGGCCATCGTCTACGCGGGCCTGGCGGACCGGTTGTACGAAGTGCCGCTCGCCGCCGGTAACTACCGCAACCTGGAGCTCGACGAGAAGCGCCTGTACTTCCTCGACGCCGACGGCAACGACGGCAAGGCCAACCTGAAAACGCTGGCGATCGCCGCCAACGGCCCGCAGCCGGAGGTCTTCGTCGGCGGCGTGCGCGAATACGACCTGGCCTTCGACAAGAAGCACCTGTACTACCGCACCTTCGCCGCCGGCGGCCCTGGCGACATGCTGGTGGTGGAGGCGGGCGCCAAGGTGCCGGCCGACGTCTCCAAGGCCAAGGTCAAGGTGGACGACTGGACCTTCACCTCCAACCCGCGCCTGGAGTGGACGCAGATGTTCAACGACGCCTGGCGCATGCACCGCGACTTCCTGTACGACGCCAAGATGCGCGGCGTGAACTGGGCCGGCGTGCGCGCCAAGTACGCGCCGCTGGTCGAGCGCGTGACCGACCGCGCGGAACTGAACGACGTGCTGGGCATGATGATCAGCGAAGTGGGCGCGCTGCACTCGCAGATCGCACCCGGCGACGTGCGCCGTCCCGCGCCGGAGGGCGCGCCGGCCGGCCTGGGCGCGCTGCTCACGCGCAGCGCCGACGGCTACCGCGTCGACCACATCTACCGCAGCGAACCGGAGCTGCCGTCCGAACGCGGCCCGCTGCTGCAGCCGGACGTGGACGTGAAGGAGGGCGACGTCATCACTGCCGTCAACGGCAAGCCGGTGCTGGAAGCGCGCGACATCGCCGACCTGCTGCTGAACCAGGCCGACAAGCAGATGCTGCTGCAGGTGAAGCGCAAGGAGGGCGGCACGCGCTCGGTCATCGTCACGCCGATCAACATGGGCAAACAGGCAGGCCTGCGCTACAGCGACTGGGAACAGAGCCGCGCGCGCCAGGTGGACGACGCGTCCAAGGGCCGCATCGGCTACCTGCACCTGCGCGCCATGGGAGCGCGCGACATCGCCTCGTTCGCGCGCGACTTCTACGCCAACGTCAACCGCGAAGGCCTGATCATCGACGTGCGCCGCAACAACGGCGGCAACATCGACAGCTGGGTGATCGAGAAGCTGCTGCGCAAAGCCTGGGCCTTCTGGTCGTCGCCGGGTGCGCTGCCGGCGCCGAACATGCAGAACACCTTCCGCGGCCACCTGGTGGTGCTGGTCGACGAATACACCTACTCGGACGGCGAGACCTTCGCGGCCGGCATCAAGGCGCTGGGACTGGCGCCGCTGGTGGGCAAGCGCACGGCGGGCGCCGGCGTCTGGCTCAGCGATAACAACCGCCTGAGCGACAACGGCATGGCGCGCGTCGCCGAGAACGGGCAGTTCAACACCGCCGACGGCCAATGGCTGATCGAAGGCGTGGGCGTGTCGCCGGACGTGGAAGTGGACAACCTGCCGCACGCCACGTATCAAGGCCAGGACCGCCAGCTGGAGGTGGCGCTGGAACTGCTGGACAAGAAGCTGAAGGAGCAGCCGGTCAAGCCCTATCAGCCGCAAGCCATCCCCGCGCTCAAATAAGGAGACACGATGAAGCACATGCTATCCGCCGCCGTCGCCGCCGCGCTGCTGACGATGAGCCACGGCACGCTGGCGCTGCCCAGCACCACCGACACGCGCATGCTGACCGAGCCCGCGCTGTCGGCGCAGCACCTGGCCTTCATCTACGTGGGCGACGTCTGGCTGGCCAACCGCGACGGCTCGTCGCCGCGCCGGTTGACCTCCGATCCGGGCGAGAAATCGAACCCGGTGTTTTCGCCCGACGGCAAATCGATCGCCTACAGCGCACAGGTAGACGGCAATATCGACGTCTACCTGCTGCCGGTAGAAGGCGGCGTGCCTAAACGCCTGACCTACCATCCCGGCGCGGACGTGGTGCAAAGCTTCACACCGGACGGCAAGGCGGTGATGTTCACATCCCCGCGCGCGGCGTTCAACAACCGCTATCGCAAGCTGTTCACGGTGCCGGTGGCCGGCGGCGTGGAGACCGAACTGGAAGTGCCGAACGCCGCCCGCGCCGGCTGGTCGCCCGACGGCAAACAGATCGTCTACAATCCGTTCTCGCCGGCCTTCATGCAGTGGAAGCACTATCGCGGCGGCACCAACTCCATCCTGTGGCTGTTCAACCGCGCCGACAAATCGGTGCAGCAGATCCCGCAGCCGGCCACGCATTCGAACGACGTCGATCCGGTGTGGATCGGCGACACCGTCTACTTCCGCTCCGACCGCGACGGCGAATTCAATCTGTACGCCTACGACGTCAAGAGCAAGGCCGTGCGCGCGCTGACCCGGCATGCCGACTTCCCGGTGCTGAACATCGCTGCCGGCGGTGGCGGCATCGTCTACGAGCAGGCGGGCTACCTGCATGCACTGGACCCGGCCAGCGGACAGTCGCACAAACTCACCATCGGCGTGAACAGCGATCTGGGCGCATCGCGCCCGCGCTGGGTCAGCGGCGCCAAGTACATTCGCGGTGCCTCGATCTCGCCGTCCGGCGCGCGAGTGGCGTACGAGTTCCGTGGCGAGATCGTCACCATCCCTGCGGACAAAGGCGATGTGCGCAACCTGACGCATACGCCGGCCGCGCATGAGCGCTCGCCGGCCTGGTCGCCGGACGGCCGCTCCGTCGCCTACTTCTCGGACGAATCGGGCGAATACGCGCTGCACATCCGCGCACAGGACGGCAAGGGCGAGCCGCGCAAGTTCAAGCTCACCGGAGCAGGCTTCTACGACAACGCGGTCTGGTCGCCGGACAGCAAAAAGATCGCCTACACAGACAACGCCTGGACGTTGTATGTGATGGACGTCGCCACCGGCACGATCAAGAAGATCGCCAGCGAGCCGCTGTACGGTGTGAACAAGACGTTGCGCGCCGCATGGGCGCCGGATTCGCGCTGGATCGCCTACGCGCTCAATTCGATGACCTACACCCGCAGCGCCTACATCTACTCGCTGGAGCAGAACAAATCGTGGCCGGTGACGGATGGCTTGTCCGACGTCGTCGATCCGGTGTTCGACAAGAGCGGCAAGTACCTGTACTTCTTCGCATCGACCAACGCGGGGCCTAGCAACAACTGGTTCTCCCAGCAGAACGAAGACAACCGCGTCACGCGCACCATCTGGATGGCCGTGCTGCGGCGCGACCTGCCGTCGCCGCTGATCAAGGAGAGCGACGAAGAGAAGAGCGCGGTGCCGCCCGCGCCTGCGGCCACGAAGGAAGCGGCCAAGCCGGAAGCACCCAAGGTCGATCCGAAGACGGGCCGCGACGATCCGAAGGTGACGGTCGCGCCTGTGGCGCCGATCTCGATCGATTTCGACGGCATCGAAACCCGCATCGTCGACCTGCCGGTGCCGGCTGCCGCGCTGTCCGATTTGGGAACCGGCGAAGCAGGGCAGATCTTCTTCCTGCGCGAGAACGACGGCAAGAAAGCCATCCAGCGCTTCGATCTGAAGGACCGCAAGGCCGAAACGCTGCTGGCCGAAGCCGACGACTACGAAGTATCCTCCGACGGCAAGAAGATCCTGTACCGTTTGAAGGAAGCCTGGGCCATGGGCAGCGCCACCGCCAAGACGCTGACGCCGGGCGAAGGCAAGATCAAGGTCGAAGCGATCGAGGTCCACGCCGAGCCGCGCGCCGAGTGGACGCAGATCTTCAACGAAGCCTGGCGCATCAACCGCGACTACTTCTACGACCCCGGCATGCACGGCGCCGACTGGAACAAGATGCGCGCCAAATACGCGCAGTTCCTGCCCGAGCTGTCCAGCCGTGGCGACCTGAATCGCGTGATCCAGTGGCTGTGCAGCGAGATCGGCGTCGGCCACCATCGCGGCGGCGGCGGTGACTTCTTCAACGACGCCAAGCCGGTGCCGGGTGGCCTGCTGGGCGCGGACTATGAAGTCAGCGACGGCCACTATCGCTTCAAGAAAGTCTACGGTGGCTTGAACTGGAACCCGGCGCTGCGCGCGCCATTGACCGAGCCTGGCCTGAACGTCAAGGCCGGCGAGTACCTGCTGGCGGTGGAAGGCCGTCCGTTGCTGGCGCCGACGAATCTCTACAGCGCTTTTGAAAACACCGCCAACAAGGCCATCGACATCACCGTCGGCCCGAACGCGGACGGCAGCAAATCGCGCACTATCACCGTGGTGCCGGTGGCGACCGAGGACGCGTTGCGCAACCGAGACTGGATCGAAGGGAATATCCGCAAGGTGAACGCGGCCACCGGCGGCAGGGTCGCCTATGTGTACGTGCCCAACACCGCCACGCTGGGCCACACCTACTTCAAGCGCTACTTCTTCCCGCAGGCCGACAAGGACGCCGTCATCATCGACGAGCGCTTCAACGGCGGCGGCAGCGTGGCCGACTATTACCTGGAGATTTTGCAGAAGAAGGAAATCGCCTGGTGGACCATGCGCTACGGCGCCGACATGAAGACTCCGTCGGCCTCGATCCAGGGACCGCGCGCGATGCTGATCGACGAGACGGCGGGTTCCGGCGGCGACCTGCTGCCATGGATGTTCCGCAAAAATCAAATGGGCCCGTTGATCGGCAAGCGCACGTGGGGTGGGCTGGTTGGCATCCTCGGCTTCCCCGTGTTGATGGACGGCGGCGGCATCACGGCGCCCAACCTGGCGTTCTGGACCCGCGACGGTGGCTGGGGTGTGGAGAACGAAGGCGTCGCACCCGACATCGAAGTCGACCAGAATCCGGCCGACGTGATCGCGGGCCGCGATCCACAGCTGGAAAAGGCGATTGAAGTCATCAAGGCCGAACTGGCGAAGAACCCGCCGGTGCGGCCGGTGCATCCGGCCTTTCCGATCAAGGTGAAGTAAGTGTTCGGAAGTGAACAGCCATAACGTTCACTTCCGGACACCGACCCCGCATAGGCGGCCGCCTGGCCGCAATATCAACCGTGGCATGGATGTTGCAAACGCCAGAGGTTTTCCATACACGGATTTTCGATCGATGAAGCTAAGAGACTTTCGCATCGGCTGGCGCGCGCTGATACAGGAGCCGGCCTACACGCTGGCCGTGGTGCTGGGGTTGGGCGTGGGCTTGGCCGCGTGCCTGCTGCTGCTTGGCTTTGTGCGCTATTCGATGGAGTACGACGCGCACCTGCCGGGCGTGGACAGGATCTACGTCGCCAAGCAGCATTTCAATATCGACCCCGACTCGCCGCTGCACGAGGTGGTGCCGATGCTGCTGCGCGAGCCCGCGCTGAAGACGCCGGGCGTAACTGGCGCCGCGCTCTTTATTCCGGCGCGTCCGGAGATCACGCCGCTCACGGTGCGCGTCAACCGGAGCATGTTCGCGGTGCGCGGTCTGACGGTGATGCCCGGCTTTACCGAGATGCTGGGAATGCGGGCAGTGCAGGGCGACTTGGCGGACGCGCTGGAAAAGCCGGACCGTTTTGTCATCACCGAGGCCGGCGCGCTTCGCCTGTTCGGTACGACCAATGCGTTGGGCCGCACGATGCTGGCGGAAGGGAATGCCGTGCAAGTGGGCGCCGTGGTGCCGACGCCGCCGGCCAATACGACGATTCCGTTCGAAGTGATCTTCGGCGTCAATTCGGTGGTGGCGGGGCCGGATATACGGCACGAGATGCTCACCGGTGAACATGGCTGGATGGGCAAGATGCTGATACGCGTGCAGCCAGGCGCCTCGCTGCCGGCCATCATCGACCGCTTGCAGAAAGTGGTGGACGCCGCCCCGAGCCTGCATCAATACCCACCGGAGACGCGTGCGCGCCTCGGCACGCGCAAGGCGATAGAGCTGATCATGTCGCCGCTGCGCGACGCCTACTTCGACTACAAGATGCAGAACAGTTTCATATCGATGCCGGGCGACCGCGCCAATCCGGTGTTGGTGGCCGGGCTGGCAGCGCTTGCGTTGCTGATCCTGCTCATGGCCGCGATCAACTACGTCAACCTGAGCATGGTGCGCGTGCTGCGGCGCCAGCGCGAGGTGGCGATGCGCAAGGTGCTGGGCGCCGGCGTCGGGCAGCTCATGTTGCTGTTCCTGCTCGAATCGCTGCTGGTGGCGATGACGGCCACCGCGCTTGGATTGATGCTCGCGTGGCTGGCGCTGCCCGTTTTTTCGCAGCTGGTCGACCGTCAGTTGGACGGTCTGTTCACGTTGCAGAATATCGTCGCGGCGTTTGGCATAGGCGGTTTGCTGGGCGTGCTGACGGCCATCTACCCGGCATGGGTGGCGCTGCGTGTGCATCCGACGCAGGTGCTGGCCGGCCGTCCCGACACGGAGTCCCGGGGCAGCATGCAATGGCGGCGCGCGCTGACGGTGCTGCAGGTGTCGGTGGCGATGGGTTTCGCCGCCGTGACCATCGCGGTGGCATGGCAGACTTACTATGCGATGCATGCCTCGCCCGGCTTCGATCCTGCGCCGTTCGTCATTGTCGATATGCCGGAGCGGGTGAGGGACAGCGAGAAGGCGCGTCGCTTCTACTCGACCCTGGCGGCGCAGCCGGGCGTGGCCGGCGTGGCGATATCGGAAGACCCGGTGGGCCGGCTCGATTGGATCTGGTCCCGTGAGCTGAAGCGTCCTGGCGGCCAGGGTGCGACGATGGAGATGAAGTCGGTCAGCGCGAATTTCTTCGAGCTGTATGGCATAGCGCCGTTGGCCGGGCGCTTGTTCCAGGCCGAGTGGGACAAGGAGGACGATCGCGTACCGGTGGTGCTGAACGCTGCTGCGGCGCGTGAGCTGGGTTTCGCCAGCGACGAAGCGGCGATCGGCCAGACCGTGCTGTTCACGGGGTTCGACAACAAGGTGATTTCAAAGCGCATCGTCGGCATCGCCCCCGATCTGCGATTCCATTCGCTGCGCGATGCGCCGCGCGCGACCGCCTACGAACTGTGGACAGCGGGGACGGTGCTGAGCGTGCGCGCCGCGACCGATCCTGCGGCGGTGGAGCGCAGCGTGCAGGCCTTGTGGCCGAGCTTTTTCCCGGACGCGATTCCCAAGGTGGTGCGCGCCGGCGACGTCCTGGCGCGCAATTACGCCGACGATGCCAGACTGGCCAAGCTGATGTCCGTCGCCACCGGCATCGCCCTGGCGATCGCCGCCTTCGGCACCTACGTGCTGTCGGCCAACACGGTGCAGCGTCGCGCCAGGGAGATCGTCATGCGCAAGCTGCACGGCGCGCGCGGCGCCGACATCGGCGTGCTGGTGGTCCGCGAAATCGGTTCGCTGGTGCTGGCCGCGGCGGCGATAGCGTCACCGCTGGCGGTGGTCGCCATCCGCCGCTATCTCTCGGGCTACGTCGAACACGCGCCGATAGGCTATTGGACGCTGCTGATCGCGCTGTCGCTGACGCTGGCCATCGCCCTCATCGCCATCGCCCGCCACACCTGGCTCGCCATGCGCATGGCGCCCGCCGAGGCGTTGCGAACCTGAGCCGAATTTGGCTCAGAGGCTGGCAAGGGTCTTGAACTGGGCGGCGCGGCGGCGGGAGACTTCGACTTCGAGGTCGTCGCGCAGCAGCAGATCGAGGCCGCCGGCGTCGTTCGGCGTGACCTGGTCGACGTAGTCCAGGTTGACGATGTGACGGCGGCTGGCGCGGAAGAAGCGTTGCGGGTCCAGCCGCTCCTCCAGCTGGTTCAGGGAACGCAGCATCAGCGGCTTGTGCTGGTCGAAATAGACGCGCGTGTAGTTGCCGTCCGACTCGAACAGCCGCACATCCTGCAAGCCGACAAACCAGCATCGCTCGCCATCCTTGATGAACAGCTTCTTAGCCGCCGTCGGCGCCACGGCCGGCACGCCGGCTGCCGCATACGCCAGCGCGCGCCCATGGCGCAGAGCGCAGCGCTGCAAGGCCGCCGCCATCCGCGCCGCCTGGATCGGCTTCTGCAGATAGTCCAGCGCATTGACCTCGAACGCCTGCAGCGCATACTGGTCGAAGGCCGTTGTGAAGATCACCTCCGGCGCTTCCTCCAGCGCGGCCAGCATGTCGAAGCCGCTACCGCCCGGCATCTGCACATCGAGGAACACCAGGTCCGGCTTGAGCGCGTTGATCTGCTGGATGCCGTCGGCCGCGTTGGCGGCCTCGCCGACGATTTCCACTTCGGGGTGGGCCGCCAGCAAACGGCGCAGTTCCGCGCGCGCCAGGCGCTCGTCGTCGATCAGCAATGCGCGCATCAGGCGGCCTCCGGTAAAGTCATCGTGGCGCGCACCCAGCCACTGTTTTCAGTCAGATCCAGGCTGGCATTGGAGCCCAATGCCAGCGCCAGGCGTTTGCGGGTATTCACCAATCCCACCTTGGTGGAATTGGCGAACGGCAGAATCGCGCCAAGGTTGGCGATTTCGATGTGGATTTTGCCGTCGTCCATGCGCTGTGCGCGGATGCGGATCTCGCTGCCGGTGGGGCTGGCCTCGACGCCGTACTTGACGGCGTTCTCCACCAGCGTCTGCAAGGCCATCGGTGGAATACGCACCTGATCCAGACCCAGTCCGATTTCCACGCTGACCCGCATGCGTTCCTCGAAGCGGATTTTTTCAATCGCCAGATAGGCTTGCACGGCTTCGATCTCCGCCGCCAGCGGGACCGTATCGTGCTGGCCCGATTGCAGCGCATAGCGCATCACGCTCGCCAGCTGGTCGATCATCAGCGCGGCCGAATCCCTGTCCTCATAAACCAGCGCGCGCACGCTGTTCATACTGTTGAAAAAAAAATGCGGATTGACCTGCGCCTGCAGGGCGCGCAGTTCGGCGTCCTTGGCGCTGATCTCCAGCCGCAGCGCCTCTTGTTCCAGGCGGTTGGCGCGGCGCAGCGACTGCACCGCCATGTAGAACGTGTTCCACACCAAATAGACGCCCCACCAGAACATCAGCGCGCCCGGTACCCAGGCCACGCCGTGCACTTCACCGAAAGGCTTGATGACCAGGTAGCCGACCGTCTGCACGGCGGTGTGAATGGTCCCCAACACCAGGATGGCGGCCATCATCGCCTTCCAGCTGACGCGCACACCGTTCTGGATCTGGCGCTTGAGCAGCCGGTGCCAGGTGTCCGAGATCACCAGGCCGGTCACCACGCCCCACATGGATATGCCCAGCATGCGGGGCGTGTGGCTGTCGCCCGGCGTCATGGCGATCAGCAGCACTGGCAGGAACATCCATCCAGCCAGCTGGAACAGCCAGTACCAGTTCAGGCGCGCGATGAGTGGACGGTCGTCGGTCATGATGGAATCACTTCAAAAAGTTATCGATGCGATCATACATCCAAGCCGGATCGTCGTACATGATGAAATGACGGGCGTTGTCGGCAAGCTCCACTTTCACGTTGGGCAGTTGCTGGTACTGGCTCTTGTACATCTGCTCGAACATCGGCTTGCTGCCATAGTCCTTGTAGGCGATCCAGGAGCCCAGCACCAGCGTGGGCGCCTTGATGCGGCCAACTTCCGCGCGCATGTCCTCGCTCATCATCTCGACCATCGCGTTGGTGACGGTGGCTGGGTCGGATTGCTTGCCCCAGGCGGCGGCGCGGTCGATATCTTCCTGCTTGGTGATCATGGATTGCAGGGTTTTCATCTGGTTGGCGCGTTTGGCTTCCGCGTCCATGGACTCCATGCGGGTCCGCAGGCCGGCCGCCATTTCCTTCATCTGCGCGCCTGTTATGCTGGGCATCTGGACCGCTGCCAGCGCTGGCAAGGTGTCGACGATGACCAGGCGGCCCACCTGGTCTGGATGGTCGGCGGCCAGCTTCATGCCGACGAAGCCGCCCAGGCTGTGGCCGATGATGATGGGGTGGTCGAATTTATTGGCGGCGATGTAGTCGCTCAGTTGCTGCTCCACTGCCGGCAGCAGCGGGCCTTCGATGGCGGGCACGCCGGCAAACCCGGCCAGGGTGACGACGTGGCACTGGCGGCTGCCGCAGTAGTGGGCGACGGTGCCGTCCCACACTTCGCCGGACGATGCCAGGCCGGGGATCAGGATCACGGGAGCACCTTGGCCGGTGACTTGCACCTTGAAGGCCGGATGCGAGGCCGCGGCGGAAGCGCCGGCGGAGTAGGCCAGCGCCAGGCTGGCGGCAATGGTTGCGATACGTTTGATGAACGAGCGTGGCATGCTGACCTCCGTTGTTGTGATTAAGTGAGGCCATGCTATCGAACCGCCATCGCGCCGGCGACGGCTACTGGATGAGCGGTTTTTTTAAAAGGATGAACGGTAGCCGCCAGTACCGCTTGCGCCGTGCCCGCCGGGGCACGGCTCCGCGAGGCGTTATTCGCCGGCCTCTGCGCGCAGCTTGCGCCAGAGCGTGGTGCGGCTGATGCCGAGATAGTCGGCGGCGGCGTCGCGCCGGCCGCCGAAGCGGGCCAACACGGCGGTCGCGCTTTCGGCGGAAGGCCGCGCGGCCGGCAGGGCAAGAGGCGGCGCGCCGGCGGCGTTGACAGGACCTGCGCCGGCGGACAGCGGGGCCGTGCGGTTAGCCAGTTCCGGCGCCACGCTCAGCACGAAGGCCGGCGTCAACGCCTGCAGCGGCTCGGCGGCGAGGAACAACGCCAGGCGCTCGGTCAGGTTGCGCAGTTCGCGCACGTTGCCTGGCCAGTCGTAGTGCTGCAGCAGCGGCGCGCAGGCCGTCATCTCAGCGTGCAGGTTCGGATGCGGCCGCGCGCCCAGCGACGCCAGTGCGTTCTTCAGCGACCATTCGGCCAGCGTCATCACGTCCTCCAGCCGCGCGCGCAGCGGTGGAATGGTCAGGCGCAGCACCGCCAGCCGGTAGAACAGGTCGGCGCGGAAGCGGCCTTCGCGCACGCGCTGTTCCAGGTCGCAGTGGGTGGCGCTGATGATGCGTACGTTGACGGCGATAGGCCGCGTGCCGCCCACGCGCACCACTTCCCGTTCCTCCAGCACGCGCAGCAAACGGGTTTGCAGCGTCAGCGGCATTTCGCCTATCTCGTCGAGGAACAGCGTGCCGCGATTGGCCGCCTCGAACAGGCCAGCGTGGCCACCGCGCCGCGCGCCGGTGAAGGCGCCTTCCTCGTGGCCGAACAGTTCCGACTCCAGCAGCGATTCCGCGATGGCGCCGCAATTGACGGCGACGAAGGGTCGGTTTTGGCCCAGCGTGCGCGGGCTCTCGCGGTGGATGGCCTGCGCCACCAGCTCCTTGCCGCAGCCGGTTTCCGCCTGTATCAGCACCGTGGCCGGGGACTTCGCATACAGCACCACCGACTGGCGCAGCGCCTCCATCGCGGCGGAGTCGCCACGCAGGTCGTTGATGCCATGCTTGGCGCGCAGCGTGTCCGCCACCACCGCGCCGCGCGTGCGGCTACGGTTAGCTTCGAGTTGCGTCAACCGCGCCATTTCCAGCGCGTCGTCGAAGGCGTGGCGAATCGAGGCGGCGGAGTAGACGAATACGCCGGTCAGTCCCGCTTCCTCGGCCAGGTCGGTGATCAGGCCGGCGCCGACGATGGCCTTGATGCCGGCGGCCTTCAGGTCGTTGATCTGCGCGCGCGCGTCCTCCTCGGTGGCGTAGGTGCGCTGCTCGACATCGAAGCCGAAGGTGTTGGCGAATTCGGCCAGCTCCGGCAAGCGGTCCTGATAGGTGACGATGCCGATGCGGTCCGACACACGGCGCGCGCGCGCCAGCGCCTGCATCACATCGAAGCCGCTGAATTTGGCGATCACCACCGGCACCGACAAGCGGCCCTTCAGATACGCGGCGTTGGAGCCGGCGGCGATGACGGCGTCGCAACGCTCGGTGGCCATGCGCTCGCGGATATGGCGCGCCGCCTCGTCGAAGCCCAGGTTGATCGGCTCGATGGTCGCCAGCTCGTCGTATTCCAGCGTGATGTCGCGGAACAGGTCGGCCAGGCGCGACACCGACACCGTCCAGATGACCGGTTTGTCGTTGGCGTCGAAGGGCAGGGGCGTGGAGTGGCGCATGTTTCAATTGTAGTTCATCTGTTTCGATGTTTCAAATTGAAACATAAGTGTAACGCCGCTATTTTGTAAGTCATTGATTTATATGGTGTGCCTATCTGGCACGCCGCTTGCAAAGCATAGACCAACTTCACTGCAACATTGAAAGGTCAGAACATGAGTCAATACTCCGCAGGCGCCGCGTTCCGCAAAGCCGTCCAGGAAGAATCCCCACTGCAGGTGGTCGGCGCGATCAACGCCAACCACGCCCTGCTGGCCAAGCGCGCCGGTTTCAAGGCGATCTACCTTTCCGGTGGCGGCGTCGCGGCGGGTTCGCTCGGACTGCCGGACCTGGGCATCTCCAACCTGGACGACGTGCTGACCGACGTGCGCCGCATCACCGACGTGTGCGACCTGCCGCTGCTGGTCGACGTCGACACCGGCTTCGGCGCCTCCGCCTTCAACGTGGCGCGCACCGTCAAGTCCATGATCAAGTTCGGCGCCGCCGCCATGCACATCGAAGACCAGGTCGGCGCCAAGCGCTGCGGCCACCGTCCGGGCAAGGAGATCGTCACCAAGCAGGAGATGGTCGACCGCATCGCCGCCGCCGTCGATGCGCGCACCGACGAGAACTTCGTCATCATGGCCCGCACCGACGCGCTGGCCGTCGAAGGACTGGACGCCGCCATCGAGCGCGCCGTCGCCTGCGTCGAAGCCGGCGCGGACATGATCTTCCCGGAGGCGATGATCAGCCTCGATATGTACAAAAAATTCGCCGCCGCCGTCAAAGTGCCGGTGCTGGCCAACATCACCGAATTCGGCTCGACGCCGCTGTTCACCGTGGACGAATTGCGCGGCGCCGACGTGGGCCTGGTGCTGTATCCGCTGTCCGCCTTCCGCGCCATGAACAAGGCCGCGGAAAACGTCTACGGCGCGATCCGCCGCGACGGCACCCAGCAGAACGTGGTCGACACCATGCAAACCCGCGCCGAACTGTATGAACGCATCAACTACCACAGCTTCGAGCAGAAGCTGGATGCACTGTTCGCCGCACAGAAAAAATAATCGATTCGAGGAGACCCTGAAATGACCGAAGCTACCTTCAAGCCAAAAAAATCCGTCGCCCTGTCCGGCGTCACCGCAGGTAACACCGCACTGTGCTCCGTCGGCAAAACCGGCAATGACCTGCACTACCGCGGCTACGACATCCTCGACGTCGCCAACACCTGCGAGTTCGAAGAAATCGCCTACCTGCTGGTCCACGGCAAACTGCCGACCAGAGCCGAACTGAAAGGCTACAAAGCCAAACTGCGTTCGCTGCGCGGCCTGCCGGCATCGCTGAAAGCCGCACTGGAAGCACTGCCCGCATCGGCGCACCCGATGGACGTGATGCGTACCGGCGTCTCGGTACTCGGCTGCACGCTGCCGGAAAAGGATGACCACAACGTGCCGGGCGCGCGCGACATCGCCGACCGCCTGATGGCTTCCTTCGGCTCGATGCTGCTGTACTGGTACCACTTCAGCCACAACGGCAAGCGCATCGACGTGGAAACCGACGACGACTCCATCGGCGGCCACTTCCTGCACCTGCTGCACGGCGAGAAGCCATCCGACAGCTGGGTGCAGGCGATGCACACCTCGCTGATCCTGTACGCGGAACACGAGTTCAACGCCTCCACCTTCACCAGCCGCGTCATCGCCGGCACGGGTTCGGACATCCACTCCGCCATCACCGGCGCGATCGGCGCGCTGCGCGGCCCCAAACACGGCGGCGCCAACGAATTCGCCTTCGAGATCCAGAAGCGCTACGAAAACGCCGACGAAGCCGAAGCGGACATCCGCAACCGCGTCGCCAACAAGGAAGTGGTGATCGGCTTCGGCCATCCGGTGTACACCATCTCCGACCCGCGCAACGTCGTCATCAAGGAAGTGGCGCGCAATCTGTCGCAGGAAGCCGGCTCGATGAAGATGTTCGACATCGCCGAGCGCCTGGAAACCGTCATGTGGGACATCAAGAAGATGTTCCCGAACCTGGACTGGTTCTCGGCCGTGTCCTACCACATGATGGGTGTGCCGACCGCGATGTTCACGCCGCTGTTCGTCATCTCGCGCACGTCCGGCTGGGCCGCGCACATCATCGAACAGCGCATCGACAACAAGATCATTCGTCCAAGCGCGAACTACGTCGGTCCTGAAGACCTGAAATTCGTGCCGATCAAGGACCGCAAATAATGAACACCCAATTCCGCAAATCCCTGCCGGGTACTAAGCTCGATTACTTCGACGCGCGCGCCGCGGTCGACGCGATCCAGCCGGGCGCCTGGGCCAAGCTGCCATACACCTCGCGTGTGCTGGCCGAGAACCTGGTGCGCCGCTGCGATCCTGCGACGCTCAATGCCTCGCTGTCGCAACTGATCGAGCGTAAACGCGACCTGGACTTCCCATGGTTCCCCGCGCGCGTGGTCTGCCACGACATCCTCGGCCAGACCGCATTGGTCGACCTGGCCGGCCTGCGCGACGCCATCGCGCTGCAAGGCGGCGATCCCGCGCTGGTCAATCCTGTGGTGCCGACCCAGTTGGTGGTCGACCACTCGCTGGCCGTCGAATGCGGCGGCTTCGATCCCGACGCCGTCGACAAGAACCGCGCCATCGAGGACCGCCGCAACGAGGACCGCTTCGATTTCATCAACTGGACCAAGAAGGCGTTCAAGAACGTCGACGTGATCCCGCCGGGTAACGGCATCCTGCACCAGATCAATCTGGAACGCATGTCGCCGGTCATTCAGGCCGTGGACGGCGTGGCCTTCCCGGATACGCTGGTCGGCACCGATTCGCACACGCCGATGGTCGATGCGCTGGGCGTGATCGCCATCGGCGTCGGCGGCCTGGAAGCGGAGAGCGTGATGCTGGGCCGCGCATCGTGGATGCGGCTGCCGGACATCATCGGCGTTGAACTGACGGGCAAGCCGCAGGCCGGCATCACCGCCACCGACACCGTGCTGGCGCTGACCGAGTTCCTGCGCAAACAGAAGGTCGTCTCGTCCTACCTGGAGTTCTTCGGCGAGGGCGCATCGCACCTGACGCTGGGCGACCGCGCGACCATCTCCAACATGGCGCCGGAATACGGCTCCACCGCCGCGATGTTCTACATCGACGAGCAGACCATCAAGTACCTCAAGCTGACCGGCCGCGATGATGAACTGGTCAAGCTGGTGGAGACCTACGCCAAAGAGACCGGGCTGTGGGGCGAAGCCCTGAAGACCGCCGAGTACGAGCGCGTGCTGAAGTTCGACCTGTCGTCGGTGGTGCGTACCATCGCCGGTCCGTCGAATCCGCACAACCGCGTGCCGACCTCCGAGCTGGCCGCGCGCGGCATCAGCGGCGTGGTGGAGAACGAGCCTGGCCTGATGCCTGACGGCGCCGTCATCATCGCCGCCATCACCAGCTGCACCAACACCAACAACCCGCGCAACATGATCGCCGCCGGCCTGCTGGCCCGCAACGCCAACGCGCGCGGCCTGACCCGCAAGCCATGGGTGAAAAGCTCGCTGGCGCCCGGCTCCAAGACCGTGACGTTGTACCTGGAGGAAGCGGGCCTGATGCCCGAGCTGGAGCAGCTGGGCTTCGGCGTGGTCGCATACGCCTGCACCACCTGCAACGGCATGTCCGGCGCGCTCGATCCGGTGATCCAGAAGGAAGTGATCGACCGCGACCTGTACGCCACCGCTGTATTGTCGGGTAACCGCAACTTCGACGGCCGCATCCACCCATACGCCAAGCAGGCCTTCCTGGCTTCGCCGCCGCTGGTGGTGGCCTACGCCATCGCCGGCACGATCCGCTTCGATATCGAAAAGGATGTCCTCGGCCTCGACGCCAACGGCCAGCCGGTCACGCTGAAGGACATCTGGCCGACCGACGAAGAAATCGACGCGCTGGTCGCGTCCAGCGTCAAGCCGGCGCAGTACAACAAGGTCTACATCCCGATGTTCGCCAAGCAGGAAGACGACGGCGTGAAAGTGAAGCCGCTGTACGACTGGCGTCCGCAGACCACCTACATCCGCCGTCCGCCGTACTGGGAGGGCGCGCTGGCCGGTGCTCGTCCGCTGAAGGGCATGCTGCCGCTGGCGGTCCTGGGCGACAACATCACCACCGACCACCTGTCGCCGTCGAACGCGATCATGTTGAACAGCGCGGCCGGCGAGTACCTGGCGAAAATGGGCCTGCCGGAAGAGGACTTCAACTCCTACGCCACCCACCGCGGCGACCACCTGACCGCGCAACGCGCCACTTTCGCCAATCCGACGCTGAAGAACGAGATGGTGCGCGACGCCGACGGCAAAGTCAAAGCCGGTTCGCTGGCGCGCGTGGAGCCGGAGGGCAAAGTCACCCGCATGTGGGAAGCCATCGAGACCTACATGGAACGCAAGCAGCCGCTGATCGTGATCGCCGGCGCCGACTACGGCCAAGGCTCGTCGCGCGACTGGGCGGCCAAGGGCGTGCGTCTGGCGGGCGTGGAAGCCATCGTGGCCGAAGGCTTCGAACGCATCCACCGCACCAATCTGGTGGGCATGGGCGTGCTGCCGCTGGAGTTCCAGCCGGGCGTGAACCGCCTGACGCTGGCGCTGGACGGCACCGAAAGCTACGACGTGATCGGCGAGCGCACCCCGCGTTCGACGCTGACGCTGGTGGTCAATCGTCGCAACGGCGAGCGCGTCGAAGTGCCGGTGATCTGCCGCCTCGATACGGCGGAAGAGGTGTCGATCTACGAAGCGGGCGGCGTGTTGCAGCGCTTCGCGCAGGACTTCCTTGAATCCGCGAAGGCTGCATGATCATGGCTCATCAACCGCAAATCAAGATCCCCGCCACGTATATGCGTGGCGGCACCAGCAAGGGCGTGTTCTTCCGGCTGCAGGATCTGCCGGAAGCCGCGCAGCAACCGGGCGCCGCGCGCGACGCCTTGCTGCTGCGCGTGATCGGCAGCCCGGACCCCTACGGCAAACAGATCGACGGCATGGGCGGCGCCACCTCCAGCACCAGCAAGACGGTGATCCTGGCCAAGAGCACCAGGCCTGACCACGACGTCGACTATCTGTTCGGCCAGGTCTCCATCGACAAGGCCTTCGTCGACTGGAGCGGCAACTGCGGCAACCTGTCCGCCGCCGTCGGCGCCTTCGCCATCAGCGGCGGCCTGGTGGACGCTGCCCGCGTTCCGCGCGACGGCATGGCCGTGGTGCGCGTATGGCAGGCCAACATCGGCAAGACCATCATCGCCCACGTACCGATGACCAACGGCGAAGTGCAGGAAACCGGTGACTTTGAACTCGACGGCGTCACCTTCCCGGCGGCCGAAGTGCAGCTGGAATTCATGGACCCGGCGGCGGAAGAGGAGGGCGCTGGCGGCTCGATGTTCCCGACCGGCCAGCTGGTCGACGAGCTGGAAGTGCCTGGCGTCGGCACCATGAAGGCGACCATGATCAACGCCGGCATTCCGACCATCTTCGTCAACGCGGAAGACATCGGCTACCTCGGCACCGAACTGCAGGACGCCATCAACAGCGATCCCAAGGCGCTGGCGCGGTTCGAGCTCATACGCGCGCACGGCGCGCTGCGCATGGGCCTCATCAAGCATATCGACGACGCGGCCACGCGCCAGCACACGCCCAAGGTGGCCTTCGTCGCCAAACCGGCGCCGTACACCTCGTCCAGCGGCAAGCAGGTCGCCGCCACCGACGTGGACCTGCTGGTGCGCGCCATGTCGATGGGTAAGCTGCACCACGCGATGATGGGCACGGCCGCCGTGGCCATCGGCACCGCCGCTGCGATACCGGGCACGCTGGTGAACCTGGCGGCGGGCGGCGGCGCGCGCGAGGCGGTGCGCTTCGGCCATCCGTCCGGCACGTTGCGGGTGGGGGCGCAGGCGACCCAACAAAATGGAGAGTGGAGCGTAACAAAAGCGGTCATGAGCCGCAGCGCCCGCGTGCTGATGGAAGGCTGGGTACGAGTCCCCGGCGATACGTTCTAAGCGACACACACATAACGGAGGAGACATGAATTACGCTGATTTCTATCGGCGCTCTATCGTCACGCCTGAACAATTCTGGCAGGACGAAGCAGCGCTCATCGACTGGAACGCCCCATGCACCAAGGTGCTGGATTATTCCCATCCTCCGTTCGCGAAGTGGTTCGTCGGCGGGCAGACCAACCTGTGTCACAACGCGGTGGACCGATGGTGCGCCACGCAGGGCGACCGCGCCGCGCTGATCGCCATCTCCACCGAAACCAACACGGAGCGCAGCTACTCGTTCAACGAACTGCGCACCGAAGTCGAACGCACCGCCGCGATGATGCAGTCGCTGGGCGTCGGCCGTGGCGACCGGGTGCTGATCTACATGCCGATGATCGCCGAGGCGGCGTTCGCGATGCTAGCCTGCGCCCGCATCGGCGCCATCCACTCGGTGGTGTTCGGCGGCTTTGCCGCCAACAGCCTGGCCAGCCGCATCGACGACGCCAAGCCGGCGCTGATTGTCTCCGCCGACGCGGGTTCGCGCAACGGCAAGGCCATCCCCTACAAGTACCTGCTGGACGAAGCGATCACGCTGTCGGCCGCCAAGCCGGCCAAGGTGCTGCTGGTGAACCGCAACCTGGCGCCGATGGAAGTGGTGGCCGGCCGCGACGAGGACTGGGCCAGCCTGCGCGCCGCCCACATGGACGCGCACGTGCCCGTGACCTGGCTGGAATCGAACGAGCCTTCGTACATCCTCTACACCTCCGGCACCACCGGCAAGCCGAAAGGCGTGCAGCGCGACGTCGGCGGCTACGCGGTGGCGCTGGCGTCGTCGATGAAGTACAACTTCTGCGGCAACGCCGGCGAGACCTTCTTCGCCACCTCCGACATCGGCTGGGTGGTCGGCCATTCCTACATCGTCTACGGCCCGCTGATCGCCGGCATGGCGACCATCATGTACGAAGGCCTGCCGATCTGCCCGGACGCCGGCATCTGGTGGAGCATCGTCGAGAAGTACAAGGTCACGCGCATGTTCTCGGCGCCGACGGCGATCCGCGTGCTGCGCAAGCAGCCGCCGGAGTTCATGCGCAAGTACGACCTGTCGTCGCTGCGCGCGCTGTACCTGGCCGGCGAGCCGCTGGACGAAACCACGTCGCAATGGATACACGACGAGCTGGGCGTGCCCATCATCGACAACTACTGGCAGACCGAAACCGGCTGGCCCATCCTGTCGATCGCCAAGGGCGTCGAGGACCTGCCGACGCGCCTGGGCAGCCCCGGCGTGGCGATGTACGGCTACAAGGTCAAGCTGCTCAACGAATCCACCGGCGAGGAATGCGCCGCCAACGAGAAGGGCGTGGTGGTGATCGACGGCCCGCTGCCACCGGGCTGCATGCAGACCGTGTACGGCGACGACCAGCGCTTCGTCGACACCTACTGGTCCACCTTCGACGGCCAGCAGGTCTACTCGACCTTCGACTGGGGCGTGCGCGACGCCGACGGCTACTACTTCATCCTCGGCCGCACCGACGATGTGATCAACGTCGCCGGCCATCGTCTCGGCACGCGCGAGATCGAGGAGTCCATCTCCAGCCACGCCAACGTGTCGGAAGTGGCGGTGGTCGGCGTGGAGGACAAGCTCAAAGGCCAGGTGGCGGTTGCCTTCGTCATCGTCAAGGACGCGACCCGCACCGCCGACGACGCGGGCCGCGCCGCGCAGGAGCGCGAGATACTCGGCGTGGTCGATCACCAGCTGGGCGCTGTGGCGCGGCCGTCGCGCGTGTACTTCGTGCCGCAGCTGCCCAAGACCCGTTCCGGCAAACTGCTGCGCCGCTCGATACAGGCTATCTGCGAAGGCCGCAATCCGGGCGACCTGACGGCGATTGAAGATCCGGCTTCGCTGCAGCAGATACAACGCGCACTGTATGGCGATGTGAAAAAGTAGTTGTGCGCGTAAGGGGCCGGTAAGCATGGCGGTTTATTGTGGAGTCAAGCTCGAAAAGAAAAGAGCATAGGCTGCAGATAAACTATAGGAGACAAGTCATGCATGACGATCTGGTTCAAAAAATAAAGCGCGACCCCAGCTACCACAAGCTGGTCAGGACGCGCTCCCGTTTCGGTTGGGCGCTGACGGCGGTAATGATGCTGGTTTATTACGGCTACATCCTGCTCATCGCTTTCGACAAGGAGCTGCTGGCGTCGAAAACCGGCGCCGGCGTGATGACCTGGGGGATGCCGATCGGGTTGTTCGTGATCGTGTTCACGGTGCTGATCACCGGCGCCTACGTCCGCCGCGCCAACAAGCAGTTCGACGACCTGACCCAGGCCATCCACGACCGGGTGAAAGCATGAGCGCCGCCAAGCGTGGCCTGTGCGGCCTTGGTGCCCTGACGCTGCTCGGCGCCAGCGGCGCGGCGCTGGCGGCTGGTGCGGATCTCGGCCAGGCGGTGAAGCAGCCGATCAACTGGACCGCGATCATCATGTTCGGCGCCTTCGTCATTTTCACGCTGTTCGTCACCAAGTGGGCGGCGGCCAAGACCAAGTCCGCGTCCGACTTTTACACCGCCGGCGGCGGCATCACCGGCTTCCAGAACGGTCTGGCCATCGCCGGCGACTACATGTCGGCTGCATCCTTCCTCGGCATTTCCGCCGCCGTGTTCCTGAACGGTTACGATGGCCTGATCTACGCCATCGGTTTCCTGGTCGGCTGGCCGGTGATCACCTTCCTGATGGCGGAGCGCCTGCGCAACCTGGGCCGCTTCACCTTCGCCGACGTCGCCGCCTACCGCTTCAAGCAGGCGCCGATCCGCATCTTCTCCGCCTCCGGCACGCTGGTGGTGGTGGCGTTCTACCTGATCGCGCAGATGGTCGGCGCGGGGCAGCTGATCAAACTGTTGTTCGGCCTTGAGTACTGGATCGCCGTGGTGTTGGTCGGTACGCTGATGATGGTCTACGTGCTGTTCGGCGGCATGACCGCCACCACCTGGGTGCAGATCATCAAGGCCGTGATGCTGCTCGGCGGCGCCACCTTCATGGCGGTCGTCGTGCTGGCGCAGTTCAACTTCAGCCCCGAGGCGCTGTTCGCCAAGTCGGTGGAAATCCACGCCAAGAAGGACGCCATCATGGGCCCCGGCACCTTCATCAAAGATCCTGTGTCGGCGATCTCGTTCGGCATGGCGCTGATGTTCGGCACCGCCGGCCTGCCGCACATCCTGATGCGCTTCTTCACCGTGCCAAGCGCGAAGGAAGCGCGCAAGTCGGTGTTCTGGGCCACCAGCTGGATCGCGTACTTCTACATCCTGACCTTCATCATCGGCTTCGGCGCCATCGTTTTGGTGAGCACCAATCCCGAGTTCAAGGACGCCGCCGGCAAACTGCTGGGCGGGAATAACATGGCCGCTATTCACCTGGCCAAGGCAGTGGGGGGTAACGTCTTCCTGGGCTTTATCTCCGCCGTGGCTTTCGCCACCATCCTGGCGGTGGTGGCCGGCCTGACCTTGTCCGGCGCATCGGCGGTGTCGCATGACCTGTATGCCACTGTTATCAAAAAGGGCAAGGCCACCAGCGCCAAGGAACTGTATGTGTCGCGCCTGACCACCGTCGCACTGGGCATCGTCGCCGTGGTGCTGGGCATCGTGTTCGAGAAGCAGAACATCGCGTTCATGGTGTCGCTGGCCTTCGCCATCGCCGCCTCGGCCAACTTCCCGGTGCTGTTCATGTCGGTGCTGTGGAAGGATTGCACCACCCGTGGCGCCACCATCGGCGGCTTCGTCGGCCTGATCACCGCCGTGGTGCTGACCGTGGTGTCGAAATCGGTGTGGGTCGATGTGCTGGGCCATGCCGACGCGCTGTTCCCTTATGCGTCGCCAGCCATCTTCTCGATGCCGATCGCCTTCGTCAGCATCTGGCTGGTCTCCGTGCTGGACCGCAGCCCGCGCGCACGCATCGACCGCGCCGGCTACGAGGCGCAGGAAATGCGCTCCGAAACCGGCATCGGCGCCGCCGGCGCCAGCGCGCACTGATGTAATTGTCAAGTAGTCAGAAGACAGCAATGCCCGGTTCGCCGGGCATTGTCGTTTTTAGGGCCGCCGCCGGCATGGGCGATGGCTAATGCGCCCATTGTGGTTTATGATCTGCCAACTATGCTGCCGAGAAGTAACTGGCAAGGTGGCATCTTAGAATGGGTGCCTTTGGTGTACATGAACCGAGTTTCGACCAATCCTGATTTCGTAGCCGACGCCCTGGCGCTGATCGGCGTTCCCGCGTGCGCCTACGGCATCGATGGCATGGTGTTGGCCGCGAATCAGGAACTGGCGGACTTGCTGGGCTTCGACCCATGCGGCAAGCCGCTGGCCGACCTGTTCGCGCGCCATGTGCGCGGCGCCAGTATGAAGGCGCTGGACGCGACATTGGACGCGGCCAACGCGGCCAACACCACGCAGCGCTGGGACAGCTGCCTGACCTGCGCCAGCGGCCAATACCTGTCGGTCCAGGCGTGGAGCAAGCCGTTGCCGGCCGGCGCGGCGGTGCAGGGCGCCACCGTGGTCTTCCACGACATCAGCGCGGCGGAGCGCGACCAGCGCGCGCTGCGCAAGACGCTGCTGGAGCAGCAGGCCATCCTGGAGAATGCCGCCGTCGGCATCCTGTTCACCAAGGACGGCGTTATCCAGGAATGCAATATCCGCTGCGCCGAAATGCTGGGCTACAGCCGCCACGAGTTGGAGGGCATGTCCAGCGTGACCGTGTATCCGAACGAGGCGGCGTTTCTCGAACTAAGCCGCAATGCCCGTCCGCCGCTGTCGCAAGGCCTGCCCTTCATGCAGGACGCGCAGATGCGGCGCAAGGACGGCTCGGTGTTCTGGGCCCGCCTGTACGGCCGCGCCATCGATCCTATCCACACCGCCGAGGGCACGGTGTGGATCATGGAGGACATCAACGATCACCGCATCGACGTCGAGAAGCTGCGCCGCGCGCTGCTGGAGATGCAGGCCATCATGGACAGCGCGCCGCTGGCGATCGGCTTCCAGCGCGACAACCGCATCCTGCGCTACAACCGCCGCTTCGCCGAATTCTTCGGCTTCAACGACGACAGCGGCGTGGGCCAGCTGACGTCGACGCTGTATCCATCGCAGGAAGCGTTCGACGCGGTGGTGAGGAAAGCCCGTCCGCTGCTGGCGCGCGGCAAACCGTACCAGGCCGAGATGGAGATGCGACGCCAGGACGGTTCGACCTTCTGGGCGCACGCCTTCGGCTACGTGATCAATCCGGGCCGCACGCAGCAGGACACGATCTGGATCTTCGACGACCGCAGCGCGCAAAAGCGCCACGAGGAAGAGACCCGGCAACTGCTGCTGGAGCAGAAGGCGATCCTGGACAACGCCTCGGTCGGCATCCTGTTCAGCAAGGCGCAGATCATGTTGAGCTGTAATCCGCGCATGGCCGAGATGTTCGGCTACGACATCGACGAGATGCTGGGGCAGCCGTCGGCGATGGTGTTCCCGTCGGCGGAGCACTACGAGGAATTCGGCCGCGAGGCGGCGCCGCTGCTGGGCGCGGGCCAGCCGTTCGAGAAGAAGGAATGCCAGTTCAAGCGCAGGGACGGTGGCCTGTTCTGGTGCCGCGTGCGCGCCAAGGCGGTGGACGACGAGCATAGCGACGGCGGCACCATCTGGATCCTGGAGGACGTGACCAGCACGCGCCAGACCCAGATGGAGGTCGAGGCCATCATGACCAACGCCTCGATGAGCATCCTGTTTACCAAGAACCGCATCATCACGCGCTACAACCGCGGCTTCGCGGAGATGTTCCGCTACGAGGGCGACTCCGGCCTGGGCCTGCCCGGCCGCGCGCTTTACGTCTCGCAGGAATCGTACGACAAGCTGGGCGAGCAGGCCTATCCCTTCCTCTCGATCGGCAAGCCGTTCCAGATCGAGATGGAGTTGCGCCGCGCCGACGACACCACCTTGTGGGCGCAGCTGATCGGCTACGTGGTCAATCCCGACGATCCGACCCAGGGCACGATCTGGGTGATCGAGGACCGCACCGAGCAAAAGCGCGCCGAGGAATCGCTGCGCAACGCGCTGCTGGAAAACCAGGCCATCCTGGACAGCGCGGTGCTGGGCATCTCGGTGGTGGAGCACGGCCGCAACCTGCGCTGCAACACCAAGATGGAAGAGCTGTTCGGCTACGCGCCGGGTGGGATGAACCAGTTGAGCGTACAGGCCTTCTACGCCGACAAGGACGCGTGGGAACAGGCGCGCGCCGCCACCGCGCTGGACTTCCACGCCGGCCGCGTGCACGCCTCCGAATACCAGCTGGTGCGCAAGGACGGCAGCACGTTCTGGGGCCGCCTGTCGGGCCGGCCGTTCGACCTGGCGCAGGCCACCGGGCGCTCGGTGTGGCTGGTGGACGACATCACCGAACGGCGCGAGGCGGCGGAAGCGGTGAGCCGCGCGCGCGACGAGCTGGAAGTGCGGGTGCTGGAGCGCACCGCCGAACTGGCCGGCGCCAATGCGCTGCTGCAGGGCGAGATCGTCGAGCGGCGCCAGGCCGAGGCGCGCGTGCACCACATGGCCTACCACGACAGCCTGACCGGCCTGCCGAACCGCGCGTTGCTGTCGGACCGCCTGGACCGCGCCATGCTGGCGGCGCAGCGTTCGGAGCGCCGCCTGGCGGTGATGTTCATCGACCTTGACCGCTTCAAGACCATCAACGATTCGCTCGGCCACATGACCGGCGACCAGCTGCTCAAGGAAGTGGCGAGCCGTTTGTGCCGCGCGGTGCGCGCCAGCGACACCGTGGCCCGCCTGGGTGGCGACGAGTTCGTGGTGCTGGTGCCCGGCATCCGCTCGTCCGAGGAGGCCAGCCACGTGGCCGAGAAGATCATCGAGGCCTTGTCGGAGAGCTTCCCGCTGGAGGGCCGCAACCTGCACATCACGCCGTCGATCGGCATCTGCGTGTACCCGGACGACGGCGGCGACGTCGAGACGCTGATGCGCCACGCCGACGCCGCGATGTACCACGCCAAGGCCAGCGGCAGGAACAATTACCAGTACTTCAAGGAGGCGATGAACCAGACGGCGGCGCAGCACTTCGAGCTGGAGTCCAGCCTGCGCGGCGCGCTGGCGCAGGACGAGTTCGAGCTGCACTTCCAGCCGATCATGGACATCGGCACGCGCCGCCTGCACACGATGGAGGTGCTGCTGCGCTGGCGGCGCGGCGGCGGTACCGGCCAGCTGGTGCTGCCGGACCACTTCATTCCCATCATCGAGGAGAACGGCCTGATCGTGCCGATCGGCGAATGGGTGATACGCCAGGCCTGCCAGCAAAGCATGGCGTGGCTGCGCGCCGGGCTGGCGCCGGTGCCGCTGGCGGTGAACCTGTCGCCGCGCCAGTTCATGCATCGCGGGCTGATCGAATCGATCCGCGCCATCCTCGACGAAACCGGCATCGATCCGTCGCTGATCGAATTCGAGATCACCGAGACGGCGCTGATGCAGCACGGCGAGCAGACGCTGGACATCCTGGGCCAGATCAACGCCATGGGCATCCGCTTGTCGATCGACGATTTCGGCACCGGCTATTCGAGCCTGGCGTATTTGAAGCGCTTCCCGGTCAAGAAGATCAAGATCGACCGCGCCTTCATCAAGGAGCTGGAGGAAAGCGCGGAGGACCGCGCGATCGTGGCGGCCATCATCGCGCTGTCGGACAGCCTGCAATTGTCGGTGGTGGCGGAGGGCGTGGAGACTGAAGGACAGTATGCGTTGTTGCAGCGCAACGGTTGCCAGTATGCGCAGGGATATTTATTTTCGCAGCCGGTGCCGCACGCGACGGCCCAGCTGCTGCTGCCGCGAATCTAGTTAATCGAGCGTGGCGATCACCGGCGCGTGGTCGGACGGCTGTTCCCATTTGCGCGGCGCGCGGTCGATCACGCAGGCGCTGCAGCGGGCCACCAGCGCCGGCGACAGCAGGATGTGGTCGATGCGCAGGCCCTTGTTGAGGCGGAAACCCAGCGCGCGGTAGTCCCACCAGCTGAACGACTTTTCCGGCTGTTCGAACAGGCGGTAGGAATCGGTCAGGCCGATGTCGAGCAGGCGGGTGAGGGCGGCGCGCTCCTTGTCGGACACCAGCACCTGGCCCGCCCACGCGGCCGGATCGTGGACGTCGCGGTCTTCCGGCGCGATGTTGTAGTCGCCCAGCACCGCCAGTTGCGGGTGCAGCGCGGCTTCTTCCTTGATCCAGTCGTGGAAGGCGGACAGCCAGCCCAGCTTGTATTCATACTTGTCGGAATCGACGCTCTGGCCGTTGGGCACGTAGGCGCACACCACGCGCACGCCGTCGATGGTGGCGGCCAGGATGCGCTGCTGCGCATCCTCGTAGCGTGGGTTGTTCTTGATCACGTCGGCGATCGGCAGCTTGGACAGGATGGCCACGCCGTTGTAGGTTTTTTGCCCGCTGTAGACCACATGGTAGCCGGCGGCCTCGATGGCGGCGGCCGGAAACTTGTCGTCAGTCAATTTTGTTTCTTGAATACAGAGGACATCGATAGGGTTCTCCTCTAGCCATTTCAAGACGTGCGTCAGCCGAACGTTGAGTGAGTTAACATTCCATGTGGCTATTTTCATCTGGGTCAGTATCCTTGCGGGTTTTCGGGGTGGCGGTTGCCTACTTGAACGAATCTTACAGCATCTTGATTTAACACATGAGATTGTCAAGTTGACGATTTTTATAAAAAAACATGAAAAACTCTTTCGTGCGCGCACTACCAGCGCCTAAAATGTTGCAAAATGTGTGAAATCAAAAAATAATTGCTAGGGGTGTCTCATTGTTGTCAAAATAGAACGGTAAACAAAGACAAAGTAAGCAAAAGAGAAATATACTGATACAAATAATGCGGAAAACTTGTATTTCCGCAACGCAATTAAAAATAGTAGCTGGCCGGGTGCATTTTAGTGTTGTGGTTTAACAATAAATGGTACTATACGGAAATTACTTGTGGTTTTAACAGTGAATTGCGCGTAGCGCATTTACAAAGGAATAAAAAAATGCGAGCTGCATTTGAGACGTGGGCGCAGAAAGACGGTCACATCGTCCGACGCCGGGAAGACAAACCAGAAGAATACCTGGTTTTTGAAACGCAACGCCGCTGGGTCATCTGGCAGGCAGCGTTAGAGCACGGCAAAACGCCTGGCGGCCGCAAGACCGCCGCGCAAAAGGAAGCCGCCGCGCTGGAAAAGGCCAAGGCCGCCGTGCAACGGCCGCCTGTCATCAATTCCGACGAGGCTGCGGTGCGCAACCAGGTGTTGAACGAAGTGCTGGATGCGTTCTCCACGCTGGGCGGCGAACGCGGCATGGACGATATCCTGAAAGTGGTACAGGGTCTGAAGAAGAAGCAGCAGGAACAGGCGGATGTTCGCACTGTGGCTGCCGCACCGGAACGGCATAACGCCTGATCCCGGATGCGTTTCAGGCACTACAAAGGGGGCCTCTACGAGCTGGTGTGCGAGGCCACCCTGGAATCCGATCTGAGTACCATGATCGTTTATCGCGCCGCCGACGGTTCCATCTGGACCCGGCCGAAAGACGTGTTTTTTGAAATCCTGGAAGTCGATGGCGTAAAAGTGCAACGCTTTACGCCCCTTGATTGACCATATAGATCCGCTTGCGGGCTGCTACACTGGTCTGACCCACTAACCCTGAGGCAGACCATGTATTTCCGCCCCGTTGCCGGCGTCTCCGCGCTGCTGGCCTTGCTATCCGGCTGCGCTTCCCTGACTGAATCCACCCAACAAAACGTGCTGGTGCAAACCGTGCTCGACCACCGCGAAATCGCCGGCGTCGGCTGCGTGCTGTACAACGACGTCGGCAAATGGTTTGTGACCACGCCCGCGCGCGTCACCCTGCGCAAGAGCTCCGGCCCGCTGCGCATCGATTGCCAGAAGGAGGGGGCCGGCTGGGCCTACGAAAAGGTCGACTCCAAGGCGGACGGCAACCTGTGGGGCAATGTGGTGCTGACCGCCGGCGTGGGCTACTTCATCGACAAGAACACCGGCGCCGGCTACGACTATCCGGCCACGCTGACGGTGGTGATGCACGCGGACGCCCAGCGCGATGGCTTGCCTCCGCCGGCCCCCGGGGTGACGCTGTACTAGGCAGCGGCCATGCCTTGCGTGTAGGATTATTCCTACCACGCTAATCCGATTCCTACACCTGAATAGGATAATTCCTATATTTGCCGAGCGGCAATATTTGTTACTATTAGTAATGTTGAATATGTAAATATTATTAATTGTTACAGATATGAGGCGGTGTATGCGTAATTCGGGCATGAGGGTGGTAACACGGTTGGGCATGGGGTTTGGTTTGGTGGCGCTGTTGCTGGTCATCGTGACGATGTTCGGCATCCTGCGCATGGGGCGCATGCAGGAGCGGGTGGACGAGATCGTCGACGTCAACAGCGTGGAGTCCAAGCTGGTGGCGAAAATGGATTTGACGGTGACCGAGCGCGCGCTGGCGCTGCGCAACCTGATCCTGCTGCCCGAGGATCAGCGCGACGAGATCCAGATCGAACTCAAGCGCATCGCGGCGCAGAGCGATAAATACGACGAAGTCCAGAACAAGCTGGGCGAGATGTTCTCCGACCATAACAGCGCCACGCCCGAGGAGGCCGCGCTGTACGCCAAGATCCGGGCGCAGGCCTTGCTGGCCGCACCCTTCATCGCCAAGGCGAAGGAGCTGATCCAGGAAAAGAAAAACAGCGAGGCCTATCATCTGCTGCGCTTCGAGTTCCGTCCGGTGCAGAAGAAGTGGTGGGAATTGCTGCGCGAACTGGCCGTCATCGAGGAGAAGCAAAACGTCGAAGGCGCGGCCGCCATCAAGCAAGCCTACCAGGAAACCCGCTCGCTGATGCTGGTGCTCGGCGCGTTGGCGCTGCTGTGCAGCGTTGTCGCGGCGGTGCTGATCACGCGCAGCCTGCTGCGGCAACTGGGCGGCGAACCGGCCTACGCGGCCGGTATCGCCACGCGCATCGCGGCCGGCGACCTGAGCGTGGCCATCGACACCGCGCCGCACGACCGTTCCAGCCTGGTGTTCGCGATGAAGACCATGCGCGACAGCCTGGCCGGCATCGTCGGCCAGGTGCACGACCGTTCAGGCGCGATCGAATCGGCGTCGGTGCAGATCGCGGCCGGCAACCTCGATCTGTCTTCGCGCACCGAGCAGCAGGCCGCCGCGCTGGAGGAAACCGCGTCATCGATGGACGAATTGGCGTCGACCGTCAAGCAGAACGCCGACAGCGCGCGCCTTGCCAATGAGCTGGCCATGTCGGCGTCGGCCATCGCGCTCAAGGGCGGCAGCGTGGTGGCGCAGGTGGTCGGCACCATGGGCTCGATCAACGAATCGGCCGGCAAGATTAGCAACATCATCGGCGTCATCGACGGCATCGCCTTCCAGACCAACATCCTGGCGCTGAACGCGGCGGTGGAGGCGGCGCGCGCCGGCGAGCAGGGACGCGGCTTCGCCGTCGTCGCCACCGAGGTGCGCAACCTGGCGCAGCGCAGCGCGGCCGCCGCCCAGGAAATCAAAGTGCTGATCGGTGATTCGGTGGAGAAGGTGGAGGCGGGATCGAAGCTGGTCGACCAGGCCGGCGCCACGATGGGCGACATTGTCGACAGCATCCACCGGGTCACCGACATCATGGGCGGCATCACCACGGCCACGCAGGAACAGAGCGCCGGCATCGACCAGGTCAGCCAGGCCATTACGCAGATGGATCAGGTGACGCAGCAAAACGCCGCGCTGGTGGAAGAGGCCAGCGCCGCCGCCGCGTCCTTGCAGGATCAGGCGGCGGGACTGGTGCAGATGGTCGGTGTGTTCAAGCTGGAAGGCGGACGCGCCGGCGCGCCGACGGCGGTGCTGCCCCTGGTCCGCAAGGCGGGCCAAGCCGGCCAAGTGCCGGCCAGGCTGCCGGCGCCGGGATTAGTCGGCGCGGCGGCCGCATTGGCGGCCGGCGCCGAAGGGTGGGAGGAGTTCTGACTGTGCTAACCGTGCTTACGCGCGGTTGATCAGGAAGTTCGACAGCAGCGGCACAGGGCGGCCGGTGGCGCCTTTCGCGCCGCCCGATTTCCATGCGGTGCCGGCGATGTCCAGGTGCGCCCAGGTGTACTTGCGGGTGAAGTTCTCCAGGAAGGCCGCGGCGGTGCACGAGGCGCCGCCCGGCGTGCCGATGTTGGCCAGGTCGGCGAAGTTGGACTTGAGCTGCTCGTTGTACTCTTCGCCGATCGGCAGGCGCCATGCGGTGTCGCCTGCGGCTTTGCCGGCCGCCATGATCTCGTCGGCCAGCTTGTTGTGCACTTCGTCGTCGCGCGTGAACAGGCCGCTCTTGTGGTGGCCCAGGGCGACGATGCAGGCGCCGGTCAGCGTGGCGATGTCGATCACCGCGGCCGGGTTGAAGCGCTCGGCGTAGGCCAGCGCGTCGCACAGCACCAGGCGGCCTTCGGCGTCGGTGTTGAGGATCTCGATGGTCAGGCCGTTCATCGAGGTGACGATGTCGCCCGGCTTGGTGGCGCGGCCGGAAGGCATGTTCTCGCAGGCGGCGATCACGCCGATCACGTTCAGCTTCAGGTTCATCTCGCCGATGGCGCGGAAGGTGCCCAGCACCGAAGCGGCGCCGCCCATGTCGTACTTCATCTCGTCCATGCCCGGACCGGCTTTCAGCGAGATGCCGCCGGTGTCGAAGGTGATGCCTTTACCGACCAGCACCACCGGCGCATCCTTCGGTTTGCCGCCCATGTGCTTGAGGATGATGAACTTCGGCGGCTGCTCGCTGCCGTTGGTCACCGACAGGAAGCTGTTCATCTTCAGCGCTTCGAGCTGTTTTCGGTCCAGCACTTCGATGTCGAACTTGTAGTCCTTGCCGAGTTTTTTGGCGGTGTTGGCCAGGTAGGTCGGGGTGCAGACATTGGCCGACAGGTTGCCCAGTTCCTTGGTCAGGTCCATGCCGTTGGCGATCGCCACGGCCTGGGCCAGCGCCAGCTTGGTGGCGGCGGTGTTCGGGACCGCCAGCGCGATTTTCTTCACGCCGGTCGGCGCAGGATCCTTCTTGCTCTTCTGGCCATCGGTGCGGAACACGCTTTCGTGCGCGCTTTGCACCACGCAGCGGATCGCCCAATTCACATCGCGCTCTTTCACTTCGGTCATCGGCAGTGCGATAATAGCGTCGCTCGCGCCCAGCGCGGAGAAAGCCTTCAGCGCCGCGGTCACGCCGCTGGCGAAATTCTTCTCGCTGACGGCATCGTCGCTACCCAGGCCCACCAGCAGCACGCGCTCGGCGCTCGCGCCTTTCGCGCCGCGCAGCAGCAGGGTGGTGCCGGCCTTGCCGGAGATGTCGCCGGACTTCAGCGCAGCCGTGATTTCACCTGAGCCGTCCAGCGCCTTGGCGGCCTGCGACAGCTTCTTGTTCTCAAAGACCGCGACGGCGACAACGCCGGCTTTGGCCGAAGCGATGGTGTTTTTTGTGTCGAATGCTTTTATGCTAAAGTCCATTTGATTCTCCGTGTCGTGTACGAATTGCCAGCCTGTTTGTCAGGCTGTTATTTAAACTTGTGGCCCAGTGAGGCCCTTAACTACCGAATTATAACTTTCGAATGATCTTTCAACGCGCCTTGAGACGTGAAATGGCAAGTGCCGCCGGCGCCACCTTCACCGTATTGTTCAGCATCTGCGTCACCTGGACCCTGATCACTGTCCTCGGCATGGCCGCCGGCGGCAAGGTGGCCTCCGGCGACGTGCTCGCGCTGATCGCTTTCGCAGCCTTGAATTATCTGCCAACTCTTGTGATCCTCACCAGCTTTATTTCGGTGCTGATGGTCGTCACGCGCACCTATCGCGATTCCGAGATGGTGGTGTGGTTCGCCTCCGGCCTGAGCCTGACCCGGTGGATCGCGCCGGTGCTGGTCTTCGGCCTGCCGCTGGTGCTGGCCACCGCGGCCCTGAGCTTCATCGCCACGCCATGGGCCAAGCAGAAAAGCTCGGAGTACGTGGAGCGCTTCGAAAAGCGCGAGGACCTGCAGAAGGTTTCGCCGGGCCAGTTCAAGGAATCGGCGTCGGCCAACCGCATCTTCTTCGTTGAAGGCGTTGCCGGCAAGAGCGCCGTGGTGCAGAACGTGTTCGTCAACACGATCGACGAACACGGCACCGCCGTCATCGTCGCGCGCGAGGGCGTGGTCAACACCGGCGCCAAGGGTGAACGCTATCTGGTGCTCAAGAACGGCCGCCGCTACCAGGGCACGCCCGGCCAGTCGGACTTCCAGACCATGGAGTTCGAAAGCTACAGCATGCGCGTGACCAACCAGACCCAGGACCTGGAGTCCGAGCGCAATGTCGCCGCCGTGCCGATCATGGAGCTGCTGTACGACGTCACGCCGGCCGGCCGCGCGGAACTGTTGTGGCGCATCGCCTCGCCGGTTACCTGCCTGGTGCTGATATTGCTGGCGATTCCGCTGGGCTTTGTCAATCCGCGCGCGGGCAGCTCGGCCAACCTGATCATCGCGGTGCTGATCTTCTTCAGCTACAGCAATCTGGTCAAGCTGGTGGAGGCCAACGTCAAGCAGGGCAAATCGGTGTTCGCGCTGTCCTGGTGGCCGCTGCACCTGATCGTCATGCTGCTGGTGGTCGCGTTGTTCGCGTGGCGCCTCAATCTCAACCATCGTTACCATCCGCTGGCGTTGCTGGCGGCGCTGAAGCGCTCGCGCGCCGCTGACAAGAAAGCCGTATCGCCATGAAGATCCTGCAACGCTATTTCGCCGTCACGATTTTCCAGGCGGTGGCATTCCTGGTGGTCGCCCTCCTGGCGCT
Source organism: Duganella sp. BJB1802 (assembly GCF_013369445.1). NCBI lineage: Bacteria > Pseudomonadati > Pseudomonadota > Betaproteobacteria > Burkholderiales > Oxalobacteraceae > Duganella > Duganella sp. BJB1802. Next base: position 106,758 of record NZ_JABWEF010000020.1, read on the forward strand.
GCAGGCGTTCTTCGACCTGACGGGCGAGCTGCCGTCGGTCGGCAAGAACGGCTACACCATCCAGTACGCCTTCCTGTATGTGCTGGTGCGCCTGCCGGCCCACGTGTACGAGGTGATGCCGCTGGCGGCGCTGATCGGCACCATCTACACCATGGCGCAGTTCGCGGCGACGTCCGAGTTCACCATCATGCGCGCTGCCAGCATGTCGACCGGGATGGTTGGGTGGATGCTGGCCAAGATCGGCTTCGTGCTGGTGATCGTCACCTTCATCTTCGGTGAGCTGGTGTCGCCGCGCACCGCGCCGCTGGCGGAGAAAATCAAGTTGAGCGCGCGCGGCGCCGCGATCTCGTCGGAGTTCCGCTCCGGGCTGTGGACCAAGGATATCGTCAAGTCGGACGGCATGAGCGGGACCGTGACCGGCTCGCGCTTCTTCAACGTGCGGCAGGTGCAGCCGGACGGCACGCTGGTCGACGTCAAGCTCTACGAATTCGACACCAGCTTCCGCCTGCGCTCCATCACGCTGGCCAAGATGGGTACCTTCAAGGGCAACAACAGCTGGCAGCTGTCGGACGTCACGGAAAATATCTTTACCAATCCGGCGCTGCTCAAGCCGGGCAGCGAGGCCAACCTGGCCAACAACTTCGCGCAGGACACCAGCCTGATCGAAACCCGCCATAGCGCCACCAAGGACTTGCTGTCCGAGGTCACGCCGAAGATCCTGGCGGTGGCCGGCTCGGACCCGGAGCGCATGTCGGCCAGCGAGCTGGCCGTCTACACCCGCCACCTGCAGGAGAACAAGCAGGAGACGGAGCGCTTCAAGATCGCGTTCTGGAAAAAGCTGTTCGACCCGCTGGCCATCTTCGTGCTGATGGCGCTGGCGCTGCCGTTCGGCTACCTGCACACGCGCAGCGGTGGCGTGAGCCTGAAGATCTTTGTCGGTATCATGATCGGTGTCAGCTTCCAGCTGGTGAACTCCCTGTTCTCCCACCTGGGCATGCTGAGCGCCTTCCCGGCGATCGTCACGGCGATCGCGCCAAGTATATTATTCCTGCTGCTGGCCCTTGGGGCCTTGTGGTGGGTGGAGCGGCATTAGCAATGACCAAGCAAGCCCTGATCCTTTTCGCGCACGGCGCCCGCGCCGCGTCCTGGGCGGCGCCGTTCGAGCGGCTGCGCGAGCTGACGCAGGCGCGCACGCCCGGGGTACGCGTGTCGCTGGCCTTTCTTGAGCTGATGACGCCGCAGCTGCCGGCGCTGGTGGCCGAGCTGACCGCGGACGGCGTCACGCAGATCACCGTGGTGCCGGTGTTCCTGGGGCAGGGCGGCCATGTGCTGCGCGACCTGCCGCTGATGATCGACCAGCTGCGCGTCGATCATCCGCAAGTCGGCATCGACGTGGTGGAGGCGGCCGGCGAGAACGCGGCCGTGCTCAATGCGCTGGCCGATTATTGCGTGGCCTCGCTGTCAGCGCAGGCGGCGCCAGACTGACAGCGGAATATGCCCGTCCGGCCTGGCCGGCACGCGATAGCTGAGTTCATCCCCGTTCAATTCGTAGCTGCGTTTCTGCTGCGTCCCCTCCCAATTCGAAAAGGCCGCGCTGGCGATACTGAAGGTCAGCGTGCGCGCATCGCTGTCGACGGCGACGGTGCCGAAGTGCGTGCTCGACCCGAACACGGCGGCCTCGAATTCGGCCGGCGTGCCGCTCTTCTTGTCGCCACCGGCGAAGCGCGGCCGGTCGGAGCGGTAGATCTGCACGCTGTAGCGGCCCTGCCGGTCGATCATCATCAGGCCGGCGGGCGCTTCGCCGTAGTCGCGCACGCGCGTGCCGTCGGGCAGCAGTTGGTCGGCGGCGACCAGCGTCCAGGCGCCGGCCAGCGGACAGTCCGGCGCGGCGCCGGCGGCCTGTGTGGCCGGCACCCACATGACGAGGCAAAATAATCGGTTCAGCAGTTTCATGGCGGTCTCCCTGGTGGCGATACGGTCACGATAGCGGCAAATTCGCCTGAGCGAAATTGGCGAATTCAGCCCAATATCTGTGCATAATTGCACAATGAACCAACCAGACTGGGACCACCTCCGCTACTTCCTGGCTTTGCACGACGCCGGCACGCTGACCGGCGCCGCGCGTGCGGCCGGCGTCGAGCACACCACCGTCACGCGGCGCATCGACGCGCTGGAAGCGGCGTTGGCGGTGACGCTGTTCGACCGTTTTCCCAGGGGCTGGTCGCTGACGGCGGCCGGCAGGGCGCTGGTGCCGCACGCGCGCATGATGGAAGAGAGCCTGCATGGCCTGATGCGGGCGGCCAGCGGCGCCGCCCAGTTGAACGGCAAGGTGCGGGTATCGGCGCCGCCCGCGCTGGCGGCCTACCTGCTGGCGCCGCGCCTGAAGCCTGCGTCGGTGCGCCTGCCGGGCATCGAGCTGGATTTGCGCGGCGAGTCGCGCGAGACGGACCTGATGCGGCGCGAATCGGACATCGCGCTGCGCTTCCGGCGCCCCGAAGCACCGGGGCTGGCTGTGCGGGCGCTGACAACGGTGGCCTATCGCCTGTACGCGAGCCCGGACTATCTGGCGGAGCGCGCCCCGGAACAATGGGAGTTCGCCGGCTATGATGAGCTGATGCAGGACACGCCGCAGCAGCAATGGCTGGAAAAGATACGCAACGGGCGCCGCTACTGCTTGCGTTCCAACGACCTGGGCGCCTTGTACCAGGCGACGCTGGCCGGCTGCGGCGTGGCGGTGCTGCCTGAATATTTGTCCGGGATGCCGCGCGGCGGCCTGGTCGCCATCGACTCGCCGGCCTGTCCGGTCAAACGCAAGCTATGGATCGTCATGCACGAGGATGTGCGCCGCGCTGCGCCGGTGCGCGCCGTGGCGGACGAGCTGATTGCGCTGTTTACTTCCTAGGCACGATTTTGATCTCGTACAGCTTGGGCCACAGCTTGCCGGTGACGAACAGGCGCTTTTTCTCCGCGTCCCAGGCGATGCCGTTCATGACGTTCTCGCCGTTGAGGCCTTTGCCGGCGGCCGGATACAGCTTGCCCAGGTCTATCCAGCCGGTGATCTTGCCGTTGGCCGGGTCGATGCGCGCGATGGTGTTGGTGTGCCACAGGTTGGCGTAGATTTCGTCGCCCACCGCTTCCAGCTCGTTGACCTGGTCGACCGGGATGCCGTCCGCCGTCACCTTCACGCGGCGCACTTCAAGAAAGGTCTTGGGATCGAGGAAGCGCAGCGTGGCCGTGCCGTCGCTCATGATCAGCTCCTTGCCGTTCTGCGTCAGGCCCCAGCCCTCGCCGGGGTAGGCGAACTGGCCGCGCATCTCGAAGGTGGCGAGGTCGAACACGAAGCCGGTCTGCGTTTGCCAGGTCAGGCCGATCAGGGTGTCCTTCCAGACCGTCAGCCCCTCGCCGAAGTACTGCGGCGGGATATCCTTGGTTTGCAGGACCTTGCCGGTCTCCAGGTTCACCTTGCGGATCGACGATTTGCCATTCAGGCCGGTGCTCTCGTACAGGAAGCCGTCGCGGTACAGCAGGCCTTCGGTGAAGGCTTGCGGATCGTGCGGATAGGTGTGGACGATCTTGAAGTCGTAGGTCGGGATGGCTGCGAAGGCGCCGGCGGCGGCCGGCATCAGTGCGAGGAGGAGCAGGGTCTTGGCGCAGTTTGTTTTCACTATTCGGTCGCTGAGGAGTTTTCGAGTTCGATCATGGCGTCGAGCGTCGTGCCTGGGGCGTCGAGTTCCGCCTGGACGCAGGCGCGCGCTTCGGGCGACTGCACCAGCGTCACCGCCTGTGCACGCGCCGCTTCCGCCGCAGCAGTATCGCCGCAGCCGGCCAGCAAGTCCAGTACCAGCGCCAGTTCGGTGACGTAGTTGTACACCTCGGCCAGCAGCGCGGACATGCCGGCGGTGGTGAGCACATTCAGGCCGGCGCGCCGTTCGTTGAGCAGGGCGGCGGCCTGCGCCAGGTGCTGCTCCGGGTGCGGAAAGTGGCGCCTGGCCAGCGCGTAGTCGCCGCACACCATCAACGACGGCAGCGCCGAGCGGGCGCATTGCGCGGCCAGCGCTTCCGGCAGCTGCTGGAACAGGTGCCAGGTGTTTTGCAGGTCGCCCAGTTTGTCGTTGATGGCGCGGATGTCGTTGAACAGCACTGCGGCGTTGGCGTCGCCGGCTTGCGCCAGCAGGCGCCGGCTGTCGCGGTCGCGCAGCTCGACCAGCGCGTGGCGCGCCGGCAGGTGCTCTTCCGCCAGCTTGGCCCAGGCGCTCAGGATGTAGGAAAGGCGCAGCGACGCGCTGTCGGCATCGGCCGCGCTGGCGTCGAACAGCCAGATATAGTCGGCCAGCGCGCTATCGAAGGCGCCCTCGGAGTGGGCTTTCCACGCGCGTTCCAGCACTTCTTGAACAGTGTCCATTGCTACCTCGGTTGGTTTGTATGGACATTCTATTACGGATCAGGCGCGCAGTTGCTCTGCAGATGAAGGGAGTTGGGGGTGTTCGATGTTCTGATGGGAGCGGGGTGTCATCGCTTCGCCCAGCATCACCAGCACCGGACCGTGGGCGGCGCCCAGGCCCTGCGCCAGCGAGGCGATGGTCAGGCGGCGGATTTGCTGGTCCGGCCGGCTGCAGTTTTCGATGACGACCACCGGCGTGTCGGGACGGCGGCCCTGCGCCAGCAGGCGTTCCGCCGTGGCGATGGCTTCGCGGCCGCCCATGTACTGCACCAGCGTGTCGGTGTCCGGGATGGCGTCGTGCGTGGAGTGCTCCGGCGCGGTGGAGGAGGTGAAGAAGGCGACGCTGCGCGCCACGCCGCGCTTGGTCAGCGGCTGCTTGCTGGCCGCAGCAGCAGCCAGCGCGGTGGTGATGCCGGGGACGACTTCGACCTCGATGCCGGCTTCTTCCAGCGCGCGCAATTCCTCGTCGGCGCGGCCGAACAGCATCGGGTCGCCGCCCTTGAGGCGCACCACCAGCGGGAACTTGTGCGCGTAATCCACCATCTGCTTGTTGATGAACTGCTGCGCGGTCGACAGCTGGCCGTAGCGTTTACCGACCAGGATTTTTTCGGCCTGAGGGCACAGCTCCAGCATCTCCGCGGTCACGAGCGCGTCGTGCAGCACCACGTCGGCTTGCGCCAGCAGGCGCGCGCCGCGCAGCGTGATCAGGTCCTGGGCGCCGGGGCCGGCGCCGATCAGGTAGACTTTTCCGGGAGATGGCATACGGATTACTCGCCGAGGCGGATCATGCCGGCGGCCACGGTCTGGTGCGTGACTTCATCGATCAGGATGAAGGCGCCGGTCGCGCGGATGTCGTCGTAGGCGTCGGCCGCCAGCGGCTGTTGCACGGTCAGGCCGATGCGGGCGATGTCGTTCAGCTTCAGGCCCTCGGCGCTGTGGCGCTGCTGCGTGTTGATGTCCAACAGCGAGTCGATGCCGGTGATCTTGGCCGAGGTCTGCTTGGTGCCATGCTTGATCCAGTACTTGCGGCGCTGGTCCAGCGGTTCGTCGGACATCCAGCACACGTCCGCCTTCAGCTGCTTGAGCAGGGTGGCCGGTTGCGCCGCGCTGGCCAGCAAATCGCCGCGCGAGATGTCCAGGTACTCGTTGAGCAGCAGCGTGACCGACTGGCCCACCACCGCCGACTGGTGCGAACCTTCCAGCGTGACGATGTCCTTGACGGTCGCGCTCTGGCCGGACGGCTGCACCACCAGCTTGTCGCCGACCGATACCTTGCCGGCCTCGATGCGGCCCATGTAGCCGCGGAAGTCGTTGGCTTCGTGGCCGTTGTGGCGCGCCACCAGCTGCACCGGGAAGCGGAACGGCGCGTTGTGCGATTCTTCGTAGACGGACAGCGATTCGAGCAGCTCGATCAGCGTCGGGCCCTTGTACCAGCTCAGTTTTTCACTGGCGTCGACCACGTTGTCGCCGGTCAGGGCAGACAGCGGGATCGGCGTGATGTCCTTCAGGCCCAGGCTCGCGGCGAACTCGCCGTAGGCCTTGACGATGCGGTCGTAGATGGCCTGGTCGTAGTTCACCAGGTCCATCTTGTTGACGGCGACGATCACGTGCTCGATCTGCAGCAGGTGGGCGATGGTCGAGTGGCGCTTGGTCTGGATCAGCAGGTCCACGCCGCCATCCTCGCGCAGCTTCACTTTCGACACGTCGATCAGGATGATGACGGCATCGGCGGTCGAAGCGCCGGTGACCATGTTGCGGGTGTACTGCTCGTGGCCCGGCGTGTCGGCGATGATGAACTTGCGCTTGGGCGTGGCGAAGTAGCGGTAGGCCACGTCGATGGTGATGCCTTGTTCGCGTTCGGCTTCCAGGCCGTCGGTCAGCAGCGACAGGTCGACCGCTTCGCCGACAGTGCGCTTGTGCTTGGAGCGCGACATGGCGTCCAGCTGGTCGGCGAAGATGCCTTTGCTGTCGAACAGCAGGCGGCCGATCAGGGTGGATTTGCCGTCGTCGACGGAACCGGCGGTGATGAAGCGCAGCAGGCCGCGCTCAGTCAGATTTTCATTCAGTGCGTTCATCAGAAGTATCCTGCTTTTTTACGTTTTTCCATCGATGCTTCGGAGGTCTGGTCGTCCATCCGGGTGGCGCCGCGTTCGGTGATTTGCGTGACCGCGGTTTCGGCGATGATCTGCTCCACCGTGGCCGCATCCGACGACACCGGGCAGGTGCAGGAGATGTCGCCGACGGTGCGGAAGCGCACCACCTGGGTCTCGACGGTTTCGCCTTCGCGCGCCGGGGTCAGGTCGGTCAGCGGCACCAGCAGGCCGTTGCGCGGGATGACTTTACGTTCGTGGGCGAAGTAGATCGGCGGCAGTTCCAGCTTTTCGCGGGCGATGTACTGCCACACATCGAGCTCGGTCCAGTTCGAGATCGGGAACACGCGCATGTTCTCGCCCGGATGGACGCGGGTGTTATACAGGTCCCACAGTTCCGGGCGCTGCGATTTGGGATCCCATTGGCCGAATTCATCGCGGAAGGAGAAGATGCGCTCCTTGGCGCGGGCCTTTTCCTCGTCGCGGCGGGCGCCGCCGATGCAGGCGTCGAAACCGTGTGCGGCGATGGTCTCCAGCAGCGTGACCGCCTGCGCGGCGTTGCGCGAATCGGTCTGCGGATTGCGCAGGCGCACCGTGCCTTTTTTGATCGACTCTTCCACCGAGCCGACGATCAGGCGTTCGCCCAGTTCGGCCACGCGTTTGTCGCGGAAGGTGATGACTTCCTCGAAATTGTGGCCGGTGTCGACGTGCACCAGCGGGAAGGGGAATTTACCGGGGCGGAAAGCCTTCTCCGCGATGCGCAGCAGGACCACCGAGTCTTTACCGCCCGAGAACAGCAGGGCGGGGTTGCTGCATTCGGCCGCCACTTCGCGCATGATGTGGATCGCTTCCGATTCCAGGGCGTCGAGGTGGCGTGCGTTCATCTGCGTTGCGTGCGCGGCGTGGTTTTCAACTATAGCGTTCATGGACTATGCCTGTTCTTTATGTGTGGCGCGGGCTTATCAAGCCGCCACGGATTTAATGCGTATCAGTTTGCCGTCGACCATGTGCAGGCCGCATTCCTTCGACTCCGGGTTCTCCCACCACCAGCGGCCGGCGCGGACGTCTTCGCCCGGTTCGATGGCGCGCGTGCAGGGTGCGCAGCCGATCGATGGATAGCCTTGGTCGTGCAGTGCATTGTAAGGCACGTTATTGTCGCGGATGTAGTTCCAGACGTCCTGCTCCGACCAGTCGGCCAGCGGGTTAAACTTGGTCATGAAGTGGGCCGGATCGTCCTCCTCTACCATCAGCGAGGTGCGGGTGGCCGATTGCGCGCGGCGCTGGCCGGTCACCCACGCCTTGTTGCCGGCCAGGGCGCGGCCCAGCGGCTCGACCTTGCGGATGCGGCAGCACTCGCGGCGCATTTCGACGCTGTCGTAGAAGGCGTTCAGGCCATTCTGCGCGACGTAGGCGTCGACCGCCTCCGGCTGCGGCTTGTACAGCGCGATCTCGTAGCCGTCGTAGTGCTCCTTCACGCGGTCCAGCATGGCCAGCGTTTCAGGATGCAGGCGTCCGGTTTCAAGCGAGAAGATGCCGATATCCAGTTTGGACTTCAGGATCAAATCGGTCAGCACCATGTCTTCGGCCGCCAGGCTGGAGGCGAAGACCGCCGGGCTGTGGTCCTTGACGATGCGGTCCAGCGTGGCGCGGGTGTCCGCAATCAGCTTGTTCATGTCGCTCATCGCCGCTCCCTCAGATGCCGAAGCCGTCGTTGTTGGCGCCGACGCCGACGTTGCGGGCGTGGCGGCGGAACAGCGGCACCTTCTGGTCCACCGACGCCTGGTAGGTCTCCGAGAAATCGGACAGGCCTTTCAGCGCTTCGTGGATGCTGCGGTCCGGACGCGTGGCGTAGGCGTTGAAGCCGACGCGCCGCATCGAGAACAGCTGGTCGCGCAGCACGTCGCCGATGGCGCGCAGTTCGCCGGTCCAGCCCAGGCGGGTGCGCAGGTTGTAGGCGATCGAGTAGCCGCGGCCATCGGTGAATTTAGGGAAGTCGACGGCGATCAGCGCGACCTTGGACAGGTCGTCCTTCAGAGCTTCCGGGCGCTCGTCGCTGGCGATCCAGACGCCGATCTCGCCGGCGGCGGCGCGCGCGGCCAGCAGCTCGCGCTGCACCAGCCAGAGGCTCAGCGGAACGATGAATTTACCCGCCGGGACGGCGACGGTGGCCGGGTCGTGTTTGGGTGCGCCGTCGACCGGCTCGGCCAGGCGCAGCACCAGCCAGTCGTCTTCGACGATTTCATGGCCCTTGATGATCAGGTTCTTCACTGCTTCAGACATATTCATCCTCTCCAATCAGGCGACCGGCTTCGACGATCGGCGTGGCGTACACAAATTCCTTGAACGGCGCGACGCCCAGGCGCTGCGCGCAGTCGGCGAACGACTCGCCTTCGTAGCGGTCGCGCACATACACGTGCAGCAGGCGGCCTATCACTTCCGGCATCTGCAGCGCGGAGAACGATGGTCCGATGATCTTGCCGATGGCGGCGTTGTTGCCCTGCGCGCCGCCGATCGACACTTGATACCATTCGCTGCCGTCCTTGTCGACCCCCAACACGCCGATGCTGCCGACGTGGTGGTGGCCGCAGGCGTTGATGCAGCCGGAGATATTCAGTTCGATCTCGCCGATGTCGTGCTGGAAGTCGATATTGTCGAAGCGCTCCGCGATGGCGGCGGCGATCGGCAGCGACTTGGCGTTGGCCAGCGAGCAGAAGTCGCCGCCCGGGCAGCAGATCATGTCGGTCAGCAGGCCGATGTTCGGCGTGGCCAGGCCCTTGGCCTTGATCTGTTCCCACAGCGTGTACAACTGCGACTGCTCGACGTCGGCCAGCACGATGTTCTGCTCGTGCGTGACGCGCAGTTCGCCGAAGCTGTAGCGGTCGGCCAGGTCGGCCATGAAGTCCATCTGCTCGGCGGTGGCGTCGCCCGGCGGTACGCCGGTCTTCTTCAGCGACAGCACCACGGCGGCGTAGCCGGGCTGCTTGTGCGGCTTGACGTTGCGGTTGACCCAGTTGGCGAAAGCCTTATTGCCGGCGTACGCCGCGACCACGTCGCTGTCGTCCAGTTGCTTGTAGGCGGGCGGCTGGAAGTAATCGATCACGCGCTGCATCTCTTCGACGGTCAGCGTTTCCGGGCCGTCCTTCAGGTCGACCCATTCGGCTTCGACCTGGCGGGTGAATTCCTCGACGCCGATGGCCTTCAGCAGGATCTTGATGCGGGCCTTGTACTTGTTGTCGCGGCGGCCGTACTGGTTATACACGCGCATCACGGCTTCGGTGTAGGTCAGCAGGTGCTGCCATGGCAGGAAGTCGCGGATCACGCTGCCCAGGATGGGCGTGCGGCCCATGCCGCCGCCGGCCATGAACTTGAAGCCGATCTCGCCGGCGTCGTTGCGCACCACGGTCAGGCCGATGTCGTGCACGGCGATGGCGGCACGGTCTTCGACGGCGCCGTTGATGGCGACCTTGAATTTGCGCGGCAGGGCGATGAATTCAGGGTGGAAGGTGGACCACTGGCGCAGCACCTCGGCGTAGGGACGCGGATCGATGATCTCGTCGGCGGCCACGCCGGCGAACGGATCGGAGGTGGTGTTGCGGATGCAGTTGCCCGAGGTCTGGATGGCGTGCATCTCCACCGAGGCCAGGTCGGTCAGGATGTCCGGGGTCTGTTCCAGCTCGATCCAGTTGAACTGGATGTTCTGGCGGGTGGTGAAGTGGCCGTAACCGCGGTCGTACTTGCGGGCGATCTGCGCGAACATGCGCATTTGCTTCGATGCCAGCAGGCCGTACGGCACGGCGATGCGCAGCATGTAGGCGTGACGCTGCATGTACAGGCCGTTTTGCAGGCGCAGCGGCAGGAATTCGGCTTCGGTCAGCTCATCGGACAGGCGGCGGCGCACCTGGTCCCGGTACTGGGCGATGCGTTCGCGGACGATGAGATGGTCATATTGGTCGTATTGATACATATTCTTCCTAGATAGTCGCTTGCTAGAACCCCCAAACTAGCGCTAATAGTAATAAACTTCGTCTTTATTCCATACGACTTAGTCTTTATTTGCTTATATACGTATTGGGTATAAGCATGCACGTTAATAATTTATGATGGGCCCGGACCTGCAATGAACCTTCACCAACTGCGCTTCGTGCGCGAAGCTGTACGCCAGAACTACAACCTGACCGATGCCGCCAAGGCGCTGTTTACGTCGCAGCCCGGCGTTTCCAAGGCGATTATCGAGCTGGAGGAGGAGCTGGGCGTCGATATCTTCACCCGGCACGGCAAGCGCATCCGCGGCCTGACGGAACCGGGGCGGCTGGTGCTGGAATCGGTAGAGCTTATTATGCAGGAGATCGACAGCCTCAAGCGCATCGGCAAGGAATATGCGGCCCAGGACAGCGGCAGTTTTACCATCGCCACCACACACACGCAGGCGCGCTACACGCTGCCGAAAGTGGTGCAGGCCTTCATGCTGAAGTTTCCCAAGGTGAGATTGTCTTTATTGCAAGGCAACCCCCAGCAGATCGCCGAGATGGTCCAGCGCGACCAGGCCGACCTGGCCATCGCCACCGAATCCATCGCCGGCGTGACTGGATTGATAACTTTGCCATGTTATCAATGGGAACATGTGGTGGTGGTGGCGCCGGACCATCCCTTGCTCAAATCCAGGCAGGTGACGCTGGAAGAAATTGCCGCTTTCCCGATTATCACTTACGATGGCGCCTTTGCCGGCCGCAGCAAGATCGACCATGCCTTCTCCCTGCGCGGGCTGAAGCTGGACGTGCTGCTGGAAGCCATCGACGCCGACGTGATCAAGACTTATGTGGAGTTGGGCATGGGGATTGGTATCATAGCGGGCATGGCCTTCGATGCCGAGCGCGACAAGAACCTGCGCGCCATCCCTGTGGGCCACCTGTTCGGCATGAATGTGTCGCGGGTGGCGGTCAAGCAGGGGGCTTATCTGCGCAGCTATATCTACACCTTTATTGAACTGCTGGCGCCTACGCTCAACCGCAAGTTGATCGAGCAGGCCATGAGCGGTGAAAAAGAACACTACGAACTGTAAATTAGAAAGTAAGACATGATTACCAATCAGTTGGCACAATTTTATGCCGTCAACGCCGACAACTATGACCAGGTCTATGCGCAGGAAGAGCGCTTCGACGATCTGGATGACCTGCAGGAAATGGTCGCCGAGCTGTTCCAGGGCCACAAGGTGCTGGAGCTGGCCTGCGGCACCGCTTACTGGACTGACCTGATCGCCGAAGTGGCGGAATCGGTGCATGCCACCGACCTGCTGCCGGAAATGATCGCGCTGGCCGAAACCCGTGGCCTGGACGAGGATGTGGTGACCTTCGGCGTGATGGACGCCTTCAACCTGCCGGACGGCCTGGAGGGCAAGTACACGGCGGTGTTCGCGGCCGGCCTGTGGGCGCACGTCAAGCGTGAAGATCAGGAAAAGTACCTGAAGACCCTGCGCGCCAAGCTGGGCAAGGATGTGTTGCTGGTGCTGCTGGACGAGTCTTATGTCGATGGCAACAGCATGGTCTTCGCCCGCACCGACCTGGAAGGCAACACCTTCCAGATCCTGACCGCCGACGACGGCCAGCGCTACGAAGTGATGAAGAACTACCTGACCGACAGCACGCTGCGCAAGCGCTTCGCCACGTCGGCGCGGCAGATCCGCGTCGAGCGGCTGGAGTATTACTACCTGCTCAGTTGCCGCTTGAAATAAGCGCCGCCCCTAAAAGCCGCCTTGAGCGGCTTTTTTTATCTTGGTGCCAATTTACAACAAATGGTCAATGTCACATTGTTGAAGTAATTAATAGGCATTATTCGCCCCGTAGATTCATTACATGCAATTACTTCTTCCAACCTCAAGTAGAGAACATCAAGTGAAAAAACTTACTCTGGTAGCAATGATCATCGGCGGTTTCGCAGCTCAAGCACAAGCTCAATCGAATGTCACGATCTACGGCCTGGTTGATGCCGGCCTGGTCAGCGAGCGCGGCGGCGCTGCAGGCAGCGTGACCAAAGTCACCAGCGGTATCGGCGGCCAGTCCCGTCTGGGCTTCCGCGGTACTGAAGACCTGGGCAACGGCCTGTCGGCCATCTTCACCCTGGAAACCGGCCTGAAAGTGGACGATGGCTCGCTGGACAACGCCAACAGTGCGCTGTTCAACCGTCAGTCGTTCGTCGGCCTGAAGAGCAAGGATGCCGGCACCCTGACCATCGGCCGTCAATACACCATGCTGTACAACGCCATGAGCCAGGTCGCCGACCCATTCGGCGCCGGTTACGCTGGCAGCATCAAGAACCTGTTCCCAGCCGCCGGCGCGAACACCCGCACCAGCAACGCCCTGGTCTACTCGACCCCGGTGATGGAAGGCTTCAGCGCCGACGGCCTGTACTCGCTGGGCGAGCAGGCTGGCAGCTCGACCGCCGGCCGCCAGTTCGGCTTCGGCCTGAACTACGCCAACGGCCCGCTGAACGCGCGCCTGGTGTACAACAACCGCAACAACGACACCGCCGCCGTCGGCGCGACCCCTGCCAAGCTGCAGGACACCGGCCGCAACACCCTGTTCGCGATCAACTACGACTTCCAGGTCGTCAAAGCCTTCTTCGCCTACGGCGCGGACAAGGGCGTGAACAGCGCGGCACTGCCGGTGGCCAACGCCTACGGTTACGCCGTGGCGCCAAAAGCCAGCATCGACAGCAACGACCTGTTGATCGGCGTGCAAGTGCCGGTCGCTCCGAGTGGCACCATCATGGCTTCGTACATCCGCAAGAACGACAAGACCGTCAACAACCAGGACGCCGACCAGTGGGCGCTGGGCTACCTGTACTCGTTGTCGAAGCGTACCGGCATGTATGTCGCCTACGCCAAGATCAAGAACAAGAACGGCGCCGGCTACACCGTTGGTAACAACAACGAAGCTGGTAGCGGCGACAAGGCCTTCAACGTCGGCATTCGTCACGCGTTCTAAGCGGGATCAGGCGGCGTTTTCCTGGGGCGGCAACGGCAGCCGGATCGTGATCCGGGTGCCGCCATCGCTGACGATGGAGATGTCGCCATGCAGTGCCCAGACGCGTTCGCGCATCCCGATCAGGCCGAAGGACGATGCCTTGTCCATGTCCTTTTCGGCGATGCCGCGGCCGTCGTCGTGGATGGTGATTTTCAGCTGCCCGTCGACGCGGTGCAGCGACAGCATAACCTTGCTCGCCTCGGCGTGGCGGGTGATGTTGGTCAGCGCTTCCTGCGCAATGCGGAAGATGGCCGTGCTGTAGGCGTCGTCCAGTATCAAGTCCTCTTCATTCGCGTCCAGTGTGCAGGCGATGCCGTAGCGCGCGACGAACTCCTGGCGCAGGCTCTCCAGCGCAAAATACAAGCCTCCCTCATCGAGCGCGCGCGGCCGCAAATTGCTGGCGATGCGCCGCAGCGACGTGATCGCCGACATCAGCAGCTCGTCCATGCCGGCCTGGAGCTTGCGGGCCGCCGCATCGTTGTTATGCTGTTGTTGCAGCAGCGCCAGATCCACCCGCAGCGTCGCCAGCAGCTGGCCCAGGTCGTCATGCAGTTCGCGGGCGATGTGCTTGCGTTCCTCTTCCCGTATCGTCTGCAGCGCGGCCGACAGCTCGCGCAGCTGCGAGTAGGATTGTTCCAGCTGCTCCTGCACCAGCTTGCGCTCGGTGATGTCGCGCAGGATGATGGTGTAGATGCGGTGGCCGTTTTCCGCCAGCGACGAGATCGAACCCTCCAGCGGGAAGTGCTGGCCGCCGGCCTTGAGCCCTGTCACCGCATAATCGCTGGCGCGGCGGCCTTTCATGCGCAGGCGGATGCCGGTGCTGCCGAAGTAACGGGTGGAGGTCGGTTCGTTGCTCAGGCGCTGGTCGCGCGGGATGAATTGCTGCAGCGGCGCGCCTTCCATCGCCTGCACCGTGGTGCCGAACATGGCGGCCGCCGAGGGGTTGGCTTGCAGGATGCGCTGGCGCTCGTCGGTGGAAATGATGGCGTCGTTGGCGTGCTGGATGATGCCTCGGCTGCGCTTGTGGGCGGCGGCGGTGCGCGCGCATTGCCAGCCCATGCGCCAGGACAGCCGGCTGGCGAGCGCGATGGCGCCCGTGAGTAACAGTAGTGATCGGGTTCGACCCATGCGCGCCTCCATGCGGCCGGCGGCCGCGTGGATTCACACTAAAGCAAGCGCGTGGCTAGGGTTTGATATGCCGCAGACGTGCGGGACGTCGGCGGCGGTATTACATCTGCTTGAACAGGTGCAGGAAGCTGCGGCTCACTTCCAGCTTGTCCGGCTTGCCCTTGATCATGACCAGGTGGCGGCCGCGTATGTCGCGCGTCACGCCCTCGATGGCGTTGACATTGACCAGCGTGGCGCGGTGGATCTGCCAGAACAGCGCCGGGTCCAGCTCCTCGGCCAGGTCGCGCACCGGCTTGCGGATCAGCGCCTCGTAGCGTTCGGTCTGCACGCAGGTGTACTTTTCGTCCGAGCGGAAGAACAGGATTTCCTCGACCGGGATCATGCGCAGGTCCTGGCCGATGCTGGCCTGGATCCATTGCAGATAGGTCGGCTTGGGCGCGGTGATCTTTTCCGCCAGTTGCGACAGCATGGCCGTCACGCTGGCGTTGACGTCGGCGGCCGCGCCTGGCTTGCTCATGCGGGTCTTGAGACGGTCGACCGTGATCTGCAGACGCTCCTGCTCGGGCGGTTTGAGCACGTAGTCGACCGCGCCGCGTTCGAAGGCCTCGACCGCGTAGGCGTCGTAGGCGGTCACGAACACGATGTGGCTCTTGTTGCCGATGACCGTGGCCGCCTCCATGCCGGTCTTGCCGGGCATGCGGATGTCGAGGAAGGTGAAGTCCGGCTTGAGTTGGTCGACCAGCTCGATCGCCTCGTCGCCATTCTTGGCTTCGCCAATGATCTCCAGCTCGGGCCAGACCTGGCCCAGGCGCATGCGCAGTTGGTCGCGCATCAAACGTTCGTCGTCGGCAATGATTGCTGTAGGCATGTGGGTGTGTTCTGCAATGTTAATTATTTAAACAATTAATTATTCAACGAATCGCTGTAATAATCAATCGATCTTATTTGGACAGCTGGTACGGGACTTCGATCGTGGCGATGACGCCGCTCGGGCTGTTGGCGGCGATCAGCAACTGGCCTTGGTCGCCGTGCAGCAGTTTCAGGCGTTCGCGGATGGTCATCAGGCCCAGGCCGGTGCCATCGCTGGGCACGGCGCCGAAGCCGAGGCCGTTGTCGGTGACAATCACGCGCAGTTTGTTGTGGGCCACGTCGGCGCGCACTTTCAGCGTGCCACCCTCGGGTTTGGCTTCCAGGCCGTGCTTGATGGCGTTTTCCACCATCGACTGCAGCATCATCGGCGGGAAGGCTGCGGTGCGCAGGCCGTCGGGAATGTCGAAGTCGACGGTCAGGCGTTCTTCCATACGCATTTTCAGCAGGTTCAGGTAGGCCACCACCATGTCGGCTTCGCGGCCCAGGTTGGTGATCAGCGCGTTGTCGCGCATCTGCGGCAGCACCGCGCGCAGGTATTTGATCAGGCTGCGCTGCATGGCCGAGGCGCGCGGCGGGTCGGTTTCGATCAGGTGCTCGACCGAGGCCAGGGTGTTGAACAGGAAGTGAGGTTCGACCTGGGCCTGCATCATCTGCATCTTTGCCTCGCTGAGCTGGCGCTGCATGGATTCGCGTTCGACGGCGGCGTTGGCGGTCAACGTTTCGGCTTCGGCGCGTTTTTTTCCGCCCATCAGGGCCTTGGTGCCGAACAGCGCGAGCACCAGCAGCGAGACGAAGCTCTTGAACCAGGTCGAGGCTTGGCGGTGGTAACGGGTGACCTTCTGCTCGGCGGCGTCGTCAACCGCTTCTTCGATGGCGTTCGACAGCTCTTCGCCGATCTGCGGCGGCAGGTCGATGTGGACTTCCTCGCCCGGCAGGGTGGGCAGGGCAGGGACGGATGCCGCGCCTGGCTTGCCCGGTTTGGCGGCCGGGGCCGGAGGGGCTGGCGGCGCGGCAGGCGCCGCGTCGGCTGGTTCGGCCGGTGGTGCTACCGGCGGGACGTGGGGCGAATTGCTGTCTTCGTTGCTGGAATCGGAGGAGTCGTTTTTATCGGACTTGTCGGCATCCTTGTTGCGGATCTTGCCGCGCGGGTTGAAGTGGATGCCGCTGTCGTCGATCAGGATATTGGTGTCGCCGTTTTTGCGCTTGGGATGCTTGTCGTTCTTGATCACCACTTCTTCGTCCGGGCTGGACGAGAACAGCTCGTCCTGCAGGATGGAGCCGGCAATCAGTGTCAACACCGCGAAGACCAGGAACTTCCACCACGACAGTTGAGTAACCCAGGTAGCGGTCGCATCGAAACCGCGGTGCAGCCAGGCGCCGGCGGTTTTCAGGGTGTCTTGGGTTTTAGGCATCGGAAACATGTGAGGCTTTCGTTCTATGAATTGTCGTGCAAGCGGCAAGTGTAGCTTAGCGATCAACTGTTGTTGGACAAAGCTATTGGGACGATGCAACTGTAAGGGATTGGAAGCATGAGAGCCAATGCCATGCGACAGTCTGCAGAATAACGGGGATGGGAGGCGGAGAGAGAGGAAGGGCGGCCACGCGTTGCGGCGCAGCACTTGCGGAATCCATTTTCGTTTGCTATAGTTCGCCCCCTCGCAGAACACAGCACACGTTGCTGAGTGAAGCGAGAAAAAAAAGAAGGGGTTGACGAAACGATCTAAACGCTTCATACTCTTTCTTCTTCGCTGACGGACACAACGCTCCGCAGCAAACGCAGTACCGAATAAAGTTCTTTAAAAATTAACAGTCGATAAGTGTGGACGTTTGATGAAAGTGCGCAGCAGGCTAGTCCT